>JASHUR010000173.1 GCA_030039895.1 Acidobacteriaceae bacterium
ACAGCCGATTTGCTGTGGTCCAGATCGGGAAGGCCGAGCCTTGTTTTCGGCCGCTTCGATTGTGAAGACTTTTTGTTGCTCCGTTTGCTCATGCCAACTGCCTCCATCGCAGCTGGCCATGAGCCTACTCACAGGTTGACGCGTCGGCCGTATTTCGTCCAAGTGGGCTGGATTTGTAAAGACTAGCCGGCTTCTCAATATGAACCCGAAGCATCGACTTGCAGCCAGGCCGATCTGTTTACTAAGTAGTAATCTCCGGTTGCCCGGTCAACCGGGCGCTAACGGTGTGCTGATCCATCCTGTATGATTCCATCTCCATGAAAGAGACGTACGATCTTTTCCTCAAGACAAAGTACGCTGGTCTCGTGCTCGGCGCAGGCTGGGAATCTGAGGGCCGTTTCGAACAGCCCGGGCACGACTTCATTACGGTTTCCGGAACAGTTGGCGACGAGATTTACACGCGGGCCCGAAAAGTATTCCGGGACGTTCTCCAATCCCAAGACGAATCGATTGTCCGCGGCTGCCAAATTAAACGCCACTACACCAGGAAAGAGAGTGACGCAGCGGAGCTCTTTCTGGTCTTGAGCCCCTACCAGTATGGGGCGGCCGAGGAGTACGGAACCTGGTACACTGACGCGCCGCTGAGGCCCGATTGCGGTATTGATCGCCAGGAGTTGCGGATCCTTCAGATTTCGCCGTTCCGGTCGGTGATTGAGAACAAGAAGAACCTGACCTGCGCGCTCGGGTCCCGTCAAGTCGGACCAATGCACTATCCGTTTGGGAAACTGACCAAGCGCGACCTGATTTCGCTCTGGGGCGGTGAGACGGTGATTTCTGAGCGGTTTGCCGAGCTCATTGAGCGCGGCCGGTTTGGTGGCGGAAGAATCGAACCGATCTGGAATACGGTAAGTGGAGCAAGGGCTTTTCCGGCACTCGAGGAAACGCCGACGGGTACCGAGTTGATTGCCCGCGCGGGCTCAATGGGAATGAAGGTGAGCGACCGCGAGTTTTGGATGTGGGTGGAATCTGCAGAGCAGTTGCCTGCCTTTGAAAAGGCGCTTTGGGAAGAGAAGAAGGTTGCCGAGGAGCGCCGAACCGCGGCACCTCCATCGCGCCGGTATTTGCAACTCAGGGTCAAGTCCCCACCCCTGGCTGTCGCTGAGCAAACTGTCTTGGTGGATCCGTTTATTGGAGGCTCACAAGACCATTGCAAATGTGAGCTCGGAGAGATATATGCACGCGTCTTTTCCCGGCTTTACGTCAAGCGATCAACTTGGGACGGGTCAGACATCTGCCAAACCGACCTCTACTTTGGCGGCCGGCAGGGGCTCTTCAGGCCTTTCCGACGCCTGATGGTCTCAAAGAGGTTGTTTGACCTGATGAACCAGGAGAAGATCAAGAAAGTCCAGTTCGAGATCGTCGAACTGGTCTGAAAAGTCTTCTCTTGCGGGCTTTAGGCACTAACGCAATGGACATGGCGAATCGAGAAAACGGCCCGAGTTTCGCGCTTCGAGCGAAGTCGCCTACTCGGAATATAGAACTAGATATTTGGCGGCTATCTCGCGATACGGGTATCGGGAAGCGGGCTAGGATTCCACGATCCACCTTGACGAAAAGTCGCCATCTCGGACAAGTGACATATACGCGTGCTCAATGAGTGCATCATCGCCAAGGCACTCATTGAGAGTGATTCGGGAAGGATACTGTATGGTCCGCCGCGCGACGTCAAAGACTAGTTTGGTCGAGAGACAAGTCTGCGGCAATTAACGTTCCGCCATTCAGTCCGGTTCATGCCCTACGGCGGCCATTTGGCTGCGTCATCGGACTGTCGATAAGGCGCTTTCGGCCCCCTTTTCCCGCAGCCCCAGATCTCTCCAATCACGGTATTTGGTGGGAAATGCTATAGGGCGAAATTGAGCTCCAGGGGTGCGGAAACGGGTAAATAAGTACAAGTTTTATGGTGGGAAGAAGGTGTTCCCCGGGTGTTGGAGGTGAAAATCCTTGCACGGCTTCTTGAGCCGTCATAAGACGATTTCTACTGCGTTCGGCGCGGGGCCGGACCCGGGTGTTGTGAGGGCGAGTAAGCCCATGGCGGCGGGCCGCACAACAAGGGACATCCCTGACCCCAGGAAACCGGTGTTAGGGAGTTGAAAGCTTATACTAGGCTGGGAGCGGATGCACCATAAATGGTGCATCCAGGGTGCGGAAAAGCGCAGAATCGGGTCGATTGCCGTAAGTTCTTTGGAAAGTGGTGGCCAGAGACGGGATCGAACCGCCGACGCCGGCCTTTTCAGGGCCGCGCTCTACCACTGAGCTATCTGGCCTTGGTGCTTGAGATCCAAGGGCAACCGGGAGGTCGCTGGAGGGAAGTGCTGACATTCTTCCAGTAGCAGGAGGGCCGCTGCTGGAACTGAGAAACGTCAATTCAACCCAAATCAGTATAACAAACGGGCACCCTCTCACCGGGAGGTTGTGCCCTTCTGTTTTCTGCACCCAGGCAGGAACTTTGGCCGCGTCTGGCATACACTTTTCAGAACCGTATTTCATTAAGGATGGCATCCATGCTCTGCGTTCCTCGCACTCGTATGCTTTGCGTTCTGCTCGTGTTCCTATCCGTGCCTGCCTTGCTCCCGGCCCAGTCGCATGCGGTCCAGACAATCTCCGCAGCCAGCGCGGAGAGCCGCACCGCCGCAGCCTTCAATGAAGCCCGCAAGATGGGGCCGCCTGCCCTCCGCGCGTTTCTCTATCGCATGCCCAAAGGGGGTGATCTGCATATTCACCTCTCCGGCGCGATTTATGCCGAGACGTGGATTCGCGCGGCCGGCGAGGAACACCTCTGCGTCAATGTTCAGAGTCTTTCCTTCACAAAGCCCGACAATGGCGCCTGCAAGTCAGGAGAAGTCCCCGCCAGCCAAGTCCCCCTGAACCAGGATTTGTATGACCATCTGGTTGACTCCTTCTCCATGCGCACCTTTATCCCCACAACCGCTGACTCAGGCCACGACCAGTTCTTCGCCACCTTCGACCGCTTTGCCGATGCAGACAAAGGCCGCACTGGCGAGTGGATCAACGATGTAGCCAGCCGCGCAGCCGCGCAAAATGAGCAGTACCTTGAGCTGATGAATACTCCCAGCTTCTCCGAGGCCGCCGACCTGGCGACAAAGATTGGCTTCAATCCCAACTTCGTACAATACCGCCAGCAGCTTCTCGACGCCGGCTTCCGCAAATTCGTTCCTGCGGCGCAGGCGCATTTTGATCAGGCCGACCGCAACCGCGAACAGATCGCCCACTGCGGTCAGCCAGACGCCCAACCCGCCTGCAAGGTGGAGATCCGCTACATCTATCAGGTGCTGCGCGACAAGCCGCCGCCCGTCGTCTTCGCGCAGATTCTTCTCGGCTTCGAGGCCGCATCCACCGATCCGCGCATCGTGGCCATCAATCTTGTGCAGCCTGAGGATGCCTATTACTCCATGCGTGACTATCACATGCACATGGAGATGATCCGCGCGCTCCATCCCTTCTATCCCAACGTACACATCACGCTGCATGCCGGCGAGCTGGCCTTCGGCATGGTTCCTCCCGCCGGGCTCAGTTTTCATATCCGCGATGCGGTTGAAGTGGCTCAGGCCGAGCGCATCGGCCACGGCGTGGACATTATGTATGAGAACCACCCGTATCAGCTGCTGCGCGAGATGGCCGAGAAGCACACCATGGTCGAAATCTGTCTTACCAGCAATGCCGTCATCCTCAATGTCAAAGGCAAGGACCACCCCTTCATGATCTATCGCAAGTACGGTGTTCCCGTCGCGCTGGCCACCGACGACGAGGGGGTCTCGCGCATCGATCTCACCCACGAATACGTCCGCGCCGCGGAGACGTACCCGCTGACCTACCTTGACTTAAAGGAGATGGTGCGCACCAGCATCGAGCACGCCTTCCTGCCCGGAGCCAGCCTTTGGCAGAAGACGACTCCGGAAACGTTCGACAAGCCCGTCGCCGCGTGTGCAGGGCAGCTCGGAAACGAGACTCCAACCGGAGCCTGCGCACGCTTTATCGCCGGCAGCCAGAAGGCGCAGCAGCAGTGGGAACTCGAGCGGCGGTTCCACGTTTTTGAAGCAAGCTTTTAAAACCAGGAGTCCGCACCAAAAAGCAGCAGGGGCGAGCCTGAGCTCGCCCCGCTGGTAATTCTCCAGCTAACGTGTTTAAACTTCTTTGCGTCAATTAGAGAGGCTGGACGTCCGATGCCTGCCAGCCCTTCGGCCCCTTCACGACGTTAAACTGAACGGCCTGACCTTCTTGCAGACTCTTGAAGCCGGATGTTGCGATGGCCGAGTAGTGCACGAAGACATCTTCCCCATTCTGGCGGGAGATGAAGCCGAACCCTTTTGCGTCGTTAAACCATTTCACAGTACCTTGTTCCATTGTGTTGCTATTTCCTGATTGAATTGCGCTGGAGTGAAACGGAAGCTGAAGACAACCCTGCTACAGCACAGAACTGCCGGATTTCCGGTTCGGACCTGACGCGCAGTTAGTGTACCAGACTTTGCAAGTTCTTGTTACTAAAGTTCTTGAAAATCAGATGACTCACCCGGGCCGCGCTGGAATCCCGCCTGACTATAATCCTCATGTATCCCAAATCATGAAGGCCGCCTTACCCTGATATGACAGTGCCGCCAGATCGCCGCATCACCTTTATGCCCAAACCAATGCAATCGTTTGTCTTGCTTCTCATTTCTCTCCTGTTTGCTACAAACCCGCTCCTTGCTGCCACCAAGGCTGCTGCCCCCGACTTTGGCCCGAACGTCTTCGTGTTCAGCCCTTCCATGCCGGCAGCGAATATCCAGCAGCAAATCAACAGGGTTTACGCGATCGAGCAGCACAATGAATTCGGCCCGCAACGCTATGCCTTTCTATTCCTGCCCGGCACATATCATGTCGATGTCCCTATCGGCTTTTATACGCAGGCCATAGGTTTGGGAGCCTCGCCCGACGACACCCACATCGACGGCAACCTGCATGTCGATGCCGCCAGCCGCCATAACAACGCCACCACCACATTCTGGCGCGGAGCCGAAGGTCTCTCCGTCACCCCGCCCAGCGGAACCATGCGCTGGGCTGTCTCGCAAGCTGTACCCTTTCGCCGCATGCATGTGCACGGAAACATGGTGCTCAACCAGCTCCGCGGATGGGCCAGCGGCGGCTGGATCTCCGACAGCGTGATTGACGGCACCGTTGATTCCGGCTCGCAGCAGCAATGGATCTCCCGCAACACGGACTGGAAAAACTGGACCGGCTCCAACTGGAACATGGTCTTTGTCGGCGTCAATCATCCCCCGGCAGGCAACTGGCCCAATCCGCCTTACACAAAGGTCGCGCGCACGCCGGTTGTTCGCGAAAAGCCATTCCTATACGCCGACGCGTCTGGAAACTACTTTGTCCGCGTGCCCGCTCTGCGCCGCAACAGCATCGGAATCACCTGGAGCGGGGGCTCAACTCCCGGCGTCAGCATCCCACTCAGCCATTTCTACATCGCCCATCCGGGCGCAGACACTGCCGCGAGCATTAACGCAAAGCTCGCGGAGGGCAAGGACCTGCTCTTCACGCCCGGCATCTATCAGCTGACCCAGGCCATCCACGTTACCGACCCCAATACCATCGTCCTCGGCCTGGGCTTCGCGACCCTCAAGCCCATTGACGGAACCGCAGCCATGACCACGGCCGATGCTGACGGAATCATCATCGCCGGACTGCTCTTTGATGCTGGCCCCATCCAGTCGCCGGTTCTTCTCCGGGTCGGCCCAGCTGGCAGCCATCGCCGCCACATCGCCGACCCAATCTCCCTCCACGACGTCTTCTTCCGTGTCGGTGGAGCCGGCGTAGGCCGCACCAAGATCAATCTTGAGGTCAACAGCGACGACACCATCATCGACCATACCTGGATCTGGCGCGCCGACCACGGCTCCGGCGTCGGCTGGAACCTCAACCTCAGCGACAATGGCCTGGTCGTCAACGGCAGCCACGTCACCGCCTATGGACTCTTCGTTGAGCACCACCAGCAGTTCCAGGTGCTATGGAACGGCGACTACGGGCGCACCTACTTCTATCAGTCTGAGATTCCCTATGACCCACCCAATCAGGCTGCCTGGAAGAGCGCGCCCGGCACAAACGGATGGGCTTCGTACAAAGTCGCCAATGACGTCAAACATCACGAAGCCTGGGGCCTCGGCATTTACAGCGTCTTTACCTATCCCAACGTTGTTTTGGATCATGCAATCGAAGTCCCCAAAACACCAGGTGTGCGTTTCCACCACATCATCACAGTTGCTCTTGAGCACAAAGGCGCCATCAGAAACGTCATCGACAACACCGGCGGATCGACCCAAACTGATCCCCGCTACACGCCAAAAGTCACACTCTTCCCTTAAGGAGCTGCAGCGGGCCGGCAAAAACTGAACCGGCCTGCTGCCTCTTATCGGCTTTCTTTCGCGAGCTTGTCGAAAGCGGAATAGACGAATGATCCCAGATACCACCCGTCAATAAACTTGAACGGAGTCTCCCCCGTCGTGTAATGCCCGCAAGGAAGCACTTTCGAGACAAAGTTCACGCCTAGCTCCTCAAAATTTCGCAGCACTTCCAGCGAGTACTGCTCCAAAAATGTCAGGTCGTAGCGCGCGTGCACCACCAGCACCCGCTTTGGATGCTCCGCAAAACGTCGCATATAGCTCACCGGGCTGATCGCACTCCAAACTGCGCGCAACCGCTCCTGCGTCATGCCTGCATCTTCAAACGACTGTCGGATATGCCTTGTGCTCTGCCCAGTCCACACTACATCCCCAAATGCTGTCGAGGCATGATTGAACGCATTCACTGTTAGCCGCGGATCATGCGCGCTGGCAAGGAACGCATAGCACGAACCCAGACTCGTCCCCAGAATCCCGAACTGCTCATAGCCCTGCTCCTCCAGCCAGTCCAGACAGCAGCGAATATCCACCACGGCCTGCCGGCATGCGGAGACCGTCCGCCCGATATTCGAGCTCACCGCGTAGTCCGACCGCTCCAGCTCCGCCGGACGGCGAACATCGTGGTATGGCTTGCTAAGCCGCAGCGCCGAAATGCCAAAGTGGTTGAACAGCGAGCACAACACGTTGTGGCTGAAGGCATCCGCATTCCACTGCGGCATCACCACAATCGCCTGCTTCGGCTTGCCCGCCTGCTTTTCCGCCGGAGCCGGATACCACCGCGCATTCACCCGGTCATTCTCCGGATATGGCGTTCGTACCGGCGAAGTAAAGCGCAGAAACGGCGCCGGCTCGAGCTTTCCCTCAGCGGCCTTCTGCTTCAGCTCCGCGTCATGCTTCAGCGTCTCCGGACGCACATTCGTTGGAAACAATTGCGGATGCCGCTCCTCCAATTCAAAATCCGTTGGCCGCTCGTAGCCAAAGAAGTTGTCGCTGCACTCCACAATCGCGGCATTCAGCGC
>JASHUR010000174.1 GCA_030039895.1 Acidobacteriaceae bacterium
ATAATGCCGGCTCCCGCCTTCTGCGCGGCCTGCCAGTGCTTTCGCGTTACTTCCTGCGAACCGGCAAAGAAGACAAAGTCCACGCCGTCAAATGCAGATGGCTCGATCCGCTGAATAAAAGTGACCTCGTCACCGACAGCTTCAAGCTGACCCAATTGCGACTCGTCATCGAGCAGCGAGAAGTTTGCGCCCGCAAACGGTGATTCTGCCAGCGCCTCGTTGAGTTCCTTCCCGCGGATGGTTGCTGCGCCAATAATTGCAATTTTGTATGTGTCTGTCATTTCGTTGTATGTCCAGCGTCGTGTATGGTGCCTACGGCCGGCTCCTGGTGCTCACTCCTGCGGTGCCTTCGGCGAGAATAGGCTGCACGCGCGAGCACTCCTGAAAACATGTAGGCCAGCGCCATGAGCAGCAGGACCTCGCGCGAAAAGAAGACGAGCAGATAAATCATCAGTCCGAGCAGCACGATCCACTGAAAGGGATGCCGGTTGGCAAGATTGATTTCCTTGCCGCTCCAAAAGCGCCAGGTGCTTACCATCAGGAAGCCTGTAAGGCCGACCAGCAACATCCACAGGATTGCCGTCCATGCATTGAACGGATGCCCCTGAAAGCCGTGGACCACGGCGGCGATGACTCCGGCGGCAGCGGGAATGGGCATGCCCACAAAATATTTTCTGTCGGGCCGCCCGGGATTTTTTGGCACGGGGTCGCTGCTGATATTGAAGCGCGCCAGCCTGCTTGCGCCGCAAATCAAAAACAGGAAGCAGACAAAACCGCCCAACTGAACAAGTTTCTGACGCAACAGCGGATCCATGCCGACAGGGAGCATTCTGAATCCCCAACTGAAGGCGAGAATGCTGGGTGCAACCCCGAACGTGATCACGTCGGCCAGCGAATCCAGCTCCCTGCCAAACTCGCTGGTGGTGTTGGTCATACGGGCAATGCGTCCGTCGAGAGCATCGAAGGGAATCGCAAAGCCAATCGCCAAAGCGGCATAGTCAAAGTGGTGCGGCTCAAGGATAGAGCCCTGCAGGCTTTGCGTAATCGCAAAGTATCCAGCCGCGATGTTGCCCGCAGTGAACAGCGACGGAAGGAGATACATTCCCCTTCGGCGTCTGGTTCCGCGAACGTGTTCTTTGTGATTCAAGCCAGAGACTCCGCAAAGGCTTCTTCGAACTCAGGCGTCGCATCCACGCGCGGCATGGTCGCCAGTATCGACGATCCGCCCTTGACGCGGTCGCCCTTTTTCACATGCAGCTCGGCGATGCCCGGCACCAGTACATCCACGCGCGAGCCGAACTTGATGAGGCCGACGCGCTGCCCGCGCTCCAGATGATCGCCCGGTTTGGGGCGGAATACAATCCGCCGCGCCAGCAGCCCGGCGATCTGAGTAAAGGTAACTGTGTAACCGGTGTCCGCTTCGACCACCGCCTTATTCTGCTCGTTCTTTTCAGCTGAGGCAGGGTCCATTGCGTTAATATACAAACCTTTGCGATAGACAACCTCACGCAGCCTTCCAGCGATGGGCGAACGGTTGACGTGTACGTTGAACACGCTAAGGAAGATGCTTAACCGCAGCCATTCGCCGTCCGGCGTTGTAACTCGAAGGACGTCAGTTACCTTGCCGTCTGCCGGGGACACAATAAGACCTTCGCCCTGCGGAACCGTACGATTCGGGTCCCGAAAAAACCAAAGGAAGAACAACGCAAGCAGTACCGGAATGATTGCCCAGGCCCATAGCCCTGTAAAAAAGCGCAGAGCTCCTCCGACCAGCAGCAGAGCAATGCCGTAAAAATATCCGTCACGTACCATTGCAGGGTGAAATAGGCCTCTCGGCCCATTATAAGTTCAAGTTGGGGCACGAAGGACAGACATTCACTCTGTGCAGCAGGTGGGATTCGAGTTGCGCGACTGAAGCTGAGTTGTCAGAGCCGCGCGGCAGTTAAACCGCGTAGCTTTGCTGATGCCCGTTTCGTCGGGCCGCCATCATATCTTTTACGTGGAGTTTGAGCTTCTTGAGCCGAACTTCCTCAAGCTGTTCCTCAGCGGTAAGGTAGGGTTTTTGAATCAGCGCCTCTAACTGCTCCGAATAGTGACGGTGTTGAGCTTCCAGTTGCTGTATTTCACTATCCGGCAGGTTCTTCGCTTCTAACTCCATGGGCGAATCCTCCTCTTTTTTGAGACGTATTAAAGTAGCACCGCGGAGGTACTATCTTCAATCCGGGTCCGAAGATTTTTTTCCACAGTCGACCTCACTTCTCTTGCGACGACACCAAGGCCATACTCATGAGCACAGCGTCCTCATCGGGGTTGCGATAATAACCGGGTCGCTGGCCATCCTGCACAAATCCAGAGCTACGATAAAATCCTATTGCTCCATTATTTCCCCCGCGAACCTCAAGCTGTGCTCGAGTTACGCAGCCAGCTCTGGCCCAACCACAAAGAGTTGCCAGCAGTGCTCGTCCCACTCCCCTGCGGCGGGCTCCGGAGTCCACCACAATCGAGTCCAGTTCGCAGACATCGAGGATGATTTGCCCGGCGATGAAGCCGAGGATCCGCCCGTCTTCTTCCGCAACAAAAATCTGCTTTCTGTGCCCGCCTGGAGCAAGAAATGTTTCATACATGGCCGGGCCCCAGCGAGGTGCCGCAGATTCTGCGTTTGCAAGCCGCATCACTGCGTCGAGGTCAAGCGGAGACATGGCACGAAGCTGAACCAATCAGGCCTTCCCTGCAGCTTTGGCAAAGATTTCGGCGTCCGAACGTCGAACGTAGTTTCCGTCGATCGTCTCCACGTCTGCGAAATCATGTGCCAGCAGGCGTGGCATGGCGTATTGCAGCGCGTCCTCGGCCGTAGGAGCCTCAACAAATTGTGCGTTGGGAAATACCTGTTGCGCTCTCGCTTCGAAAACGGCAATTGTGCCTTGTTCCCTGCCTTGTCCCAGGATGGGCAAATCCTTCGCGCCAAGCAGGTATTCCCGATCATGGTCGCGGAAGTAGAACTCCCCGCGCCCAGCATCGATGGCCGCACGGCCTGTACCTGCCTTCCGGGCGAGAACTGCAAGCCGGGAGACTGCTACCAGAGGAATTCCCAGCGCTTCGGCAAGCCCCTTCGCTGAACTGACTCCGATACGAACTCCGGTAAAGCTCCCGGGACCGTTCACCACGACGATGGCCGCGAGGGCACCCGCTGTGAGGCCCTGTCGATTGAGAATTTCCCTGAGCGACGGCACGAGCTGCGCAGAGTAGGTTTTCCCAGCTAGCTCAACCTGCGCAAGCGTCTCGACCATATTCTGTTCGATACGCCCCAGTGCGATGGAACCGATAGCCCCGCAGGTATCGATTGCCAGAACAATCATGCGCCTGGCTCCTGCGGCGCGTCTGGGGCATCCTGGCAAATCTCCAACAACACACCACCCGCGCTCGACGGGTGCACGAAGAAATACAGATGCCCGCCTGCGCCCACCTGCACCTTGTCCGAGATAAGCCGCGCTCCGCGCGTCTTCAACTCCGCAAGCACTGCTTCAATATCAGACACGTGTAGCGCAACATGGTGCAGCCCGGCTCCCCGCTTCTTCAGGAAGCGGCCTACTGCGGAGTCCTCCTGCAACGGCTCCAGCAATTCAATGCGGCTGTTGCCCACGGGGATCATTGCTGTGCGAACCTGCTCGTGCTCCACAGTCTCTTCGTGGGCCACGTGCAGGCCCAGCGCTTCGTAGAAGCTGCGCGCTCCGGCGATGCTCTCTACGGCGATCCCCAGATGATCGATTTTTGTCACAGATCTCCTCCGCGTGCCTTGAACACGCGTTCCACCAGCACCGGAACCAGTTTGTACGGATCTTCCGTGCCAGCCGCTGCCCTCTCCGCGTACCGCCCGAGTTCGGCCTCGCTCAATCCGTGCGCACGCGCTTCCTTCAGCAGAGCCAGCCGCAGCATGCCGTCAATCCGCTCACGCCAGAACGCCTTGCGGCGGGCCTGCAACCTGCCGTCTTTTGCCAGCCAGTCGCTGCGTTCCGCGATGGCCGCGTACAGACTGTCGGTCCCTTCGCCGGTGGTGCCTACGGTCTTCACCACGGGGGCCGTCCAGGCATTCATGTCATGGCTGTTGGTAAGCG
>JASHUR010000175.1 GCA_030039895.1 Acidobacteriaceae bacterium
CACCAAAATAGAATTCAGTGCATAATAACAATATGAGAACCAGAGCCAATATCCACCTCGACAATGATGCATACGATTTTGCGTACGCCTATGCCCATGCCAAGGGCATCCCGTTAGGCACCGCCGTCAGCGAGCTCATCCGGCGTGCCGAGCAATCGCCTGAGCCGCCGTCATCCCGCCTCAAGAGGGACCCTCACGGCTTTCTCGTACTGGCAAAGACTGGCAGAGTCGTTACCCCAGAAATGGTCAAAGAATCTTCAGAGGACGATCTTGACTGAATCGCCGTGCTATTTACTGGACGTGAATGCTCTGATTGCTCTTCTCGACGAAGACCATATACATCATCAGGTCGTAATGGACTGGTTTGTCGTCCCCGATCGTCAATGGGCCATTTGCCCCTGGAGCGAAGCCGGCTTCCTTCGCCATGCCACTCGTACAGGTAAGGGGAAAGCTACTTTCAGCGACGCCACAGCAGCATTGGAGAATCTCGCCAGCTATCCGGGCTATCACTACCACCCCATCGCCCACAGCTGGAGCACTCTGACCAGACCATTCTTCCACCGCCTGCACGGCCACAAGCAAGTCACGGATGCCTGGTTGCTTGGCATGGCCATTCAGGACGGATTGGTGCTCGCTACCTTCGACCAGGCAATTCTCCACATGGCCGGAGACTATAAGTCCCATGTACTCCTTCTGCCGGGTTCATAATCGAAACAGGAGCGACTGGCCTCATGCCCATCACCCTTACCCTCGACCCCTCCACGACAGCTCGACTCCAGGCGCTTGCCGACTCGCTCCATCAGTCGCCGGAAGCCATCCTCCGCGAAGCCCTCACCCAGTATCTCGACCGGCAAACTACCGCCGCGGCACCCTCGCCCGAAGACAGGCAATACCCCTCCCGCCATCCTGTCGGCGGAATCATAACTCCTGTGTAATGTATGAGGTAGAAAAAATAAGCAGAATCAGCCCTACATCAACCGCCGCCGAACCATATCCAGCGCTGTCTGCGCCGCGTAGCTCCGCACTCGACTCCGATCGCCCGTGAACCGCCGCTCCACTACGTCCGTCGTCTTTCCATCACTCACGCTGATGTAGACCAGCCCGACCGGCTTCTCCTCAGTCCCGCCCGTCGGCCCGGCAATCCCCGTCACGCCCACGCCCAGCGTCGTATCGCACCGCTCCCGAATCCCCTCCGCCAGCGCCTCCGCGGTTTCCTTGCTTACCGCCCCATGCCGCTCCAGCACCGACGGCGGCACGTCCGCAAACTCCATCTTCAGCTCGTTCGAGTAAACCACCGCTCCACCATAGAACGACCGCGAGCTGCCGCTGATGCTCGTCAGCCGCTCGGCAACCAGCCCTCCCGTGCAGCTTTCCGCCACTGACAGAGTCGCGCCCTTCATCTCCAGGTAGTAAAGAACAATCTGCTCCAGCGACTCCCCGTGCGACGAATAAACAAAATCGTCCAGCTCCTCCTCAATCCGGCTGGCCAGCGCATCCACCCGCGCCTGCGCCATATCCATCGCTGTCTTGCCGCATATCAGATTGATCTGGATGTCCCCAAGATGCGCCAGAATCGTCGTCTCAACGTCCGTGAACTGCTTGTAGATGGGCGCTATCCGCGCGTCCGCCTGCGATTCCGGGATCAGCGCCGCCTTCAGCACCCGGGTCGCAATAAACCGTCGCGGCAGCGCCGCCTGCAACCGCGGTATGCATTCCGCTTCGAACATTGACTCCAGCTCCGACGGAGGTCCCGGCAGCAGCATCACCAGCTTGCGATGCGTCCCATACACCGTATCCAGCCACTGCCCCGGCGCCGATCCCTTGGGATTCTCCAGGATCTCTGCGCCTTCAAGCACATCTGCCTGCTTCTCGTTGTTGCGCGGCATCGTCACGCGCCGCTGTGCCGCGCGCGCATACATCTGCGCGATCAGGTCATGATTCCGCTTGATCTCTATCTTCAGCGCCTCGGCTGCGGCCTCGCGCGTCAGGTCGTCTTCCGTCGGCCCCAGCCCGCCCATCACCACAATTACGTCTGTCCGCCGTACAGCATTCCTGATCGCGTCAACCAGATGCTTCGGTCTGTCCCCAACAATGGTCTTGAACGCAACAGAGACGCCCAGTGTGTTCAGCCGTTCGGTCACGAACAGCGAATTGGTGTCCTGCCGCCATGGAGTCAGCATTTCTGAACCGATGGCGATAATTTCTGCGTTCATTCAGTTAGTGGTCCGGTGCGGCTCAGGGTCGGTATGGGCCTGTCATGCAACCGGCTAAACCACGCGCCAGCCCTCCACGCCCAGAGCAACATCATAAACGCTGGTCGCAGTCGCCACGAGTACGTTTCCTCCCGGCACGAACGCCAGTCCCACAATGCCCGATCCGGCAATCGCCAGCGATACCTCGCCCGCCTGTGAAATGCGCACCACGCCGCGCCGGCCGTTGAGCGAGGCCGCTACATAAATGGCTCCGGAAATGTCTACCGCCAGCCCTTGCGGGCGCCCCAGCCCGCGATACAGAACCGTTGTATCTCCATTGCGGTCAATCGCATACACACTCTCGTAGCTTGAGGTCGTCGGACCTGTCACATACAGAGTGCCATCGATTCCAAACGCCAGATGGTACGCCGCCACGCTCGGCTCGAGGGTCGCAAACACAAAGATTTGCCGGTCCGGAGCGATCTTGAAAATCGTCCCGCTGCGGTCACCTACATATAGGTTATGGTCAGCGTCAAAGGCAATGCCCGTCGCAATCCCCATTCCTTCCGCATAGACCTTCGCGGCTCCGGCGGGCGTAACCTGGTAAACCGTACCTTCCTGCCGCGACGATACGTACAGGTTCCCGTCTTCGTCCACCGCCAGCCCTGTGGCGTTCATAATGCCGCTCAGGAACGGACGCATCTCTCCATTGCGCTCAATGCGGAACACTGACACCGGCGTCTCCTGCCCGCGCGAGCCCGAGAGCGTCACATACATATTTCCTGCGGCATCCACTGCTGGATTCGCGACCGCGTGCACGCCCGTCGCCAGCATCGTAGCTACTTCCACCTTCACCGCATTGCTCTGCGCGCCATTTTGCAGAATCCGCAGGTTCCCACCGACTGCTTCTTCCGGAACCTGCA
>JASHUR010000176.1 GCA_030039895.1 Acidobacteriaceae bacterium
GTTCCTGGCGCACTCCAGAAAGATCGGCATCCTCGTCCCTACCTGGTACTCGGTCGACCCAACCGGACTTGTCACCGGCGCACCCATCCCTGAAGTTCTCCGCGTGGCGCACGCACAAAATATTCCGGTCATGCCCATCATCTCCAGCACCGGCAAGGCTGCCTTCCACACCCTGCTCGGTGATTCCGGTGCGCAGCAGGCCATGATCGCGTCCCTCGTTCAGCAATGCAAGTTACACGGCTATACGGGAATCCAATTCGACTTTGAAGACGTCGCATGGACCGATCGCGACGCACTCTCCGCACTTGTAAAGCGGACTGCCGACGCTCTCCACGCCGCGGGCCTCAAACTCAGCATCGCCACTGTGCCCAACGCGCCCGGCTACCCTGGCGCCAGCCCATTTGCCCGCTGGATCTACTCGGACTGGCGCGGCGCCTATGATCTCAAGGCGCTCGCCCAATCCGTAGACCTTATCTGCCTCATGACCTACGACCAGCACACCCGATGGACCACGCCCGGCCCTGTTGCTGGATGGCAATGGACGATCAACAACCTCGATTACGCACTGAAGGTTGTCCCGCCGCAAAAGCTCTCCCTCGGCATCCCGCTCTACGGATACCACTGGTACACCGGCGACCCCGTCATCAACGGCAAGGAGCACCCCAATCCAACCGCCGACTATATCGGCGAGCCCGACGTCGCTCTTATCGAGCAGGAGTACAATGTCAAGCCGCAGTGGGACCCCGTTGACCACACCGCATGGCTTTACTTCTATCGTGACCAGATGCGCGAATGGATCTTTTTCACCGACGCGCGCACCTTTGAGGACCGCTACAGGCTTGCCCAGCAGCACCACCTTCAGGGCTTCTGCTCATGGGTGCTCGGCACTGAAGACCCCGCGATCTGGAACTTCCTCCCCGATCGCAAATAGCAACCCGCGATGTCTCACTTGAGGTCCCGCCAGTTGTCGCCGATCCCTACATCGGCGACCAGCGGGACGCTCAGCTCCACCACGTGCTCCATCTCGTGACGCACCAACTCACAGACTTCGTCCGCCTCTGCCTCCGGCGCATCAAATACCAGCTCGTCATGCACCTGCAGCGTCATCCGCGTCTTTAGCTTCTTCTTCCCGAGAGCTGCGTCAATCCGGATCATCGCCAGTTTGATCAAATCCGCTGCCGTTCCCTGCAGCGGAGTGTTCACCGCCGTTCGCTCTGCAAATCCCCTCAGGTTCGCGTTCCGGCTCTGGATATCTGGAATTGGCCGTATCCTCCCGAACATCGTCCTTACTCGCTGCTCGCGCCGCGTCTCTTCAAGCAGACGGTCAATAAACTCGCGCACGCCCTTGTACCGTTCAAAATACTTCTCGATATAGAGCTTCGCCTCGCTCTGCTCAATGCCTAATTGCTGAGCCAGCCCAAACGGCGAAATTCCATACACAATCCCGAAGTTCACCGCTTTGGCCCGGTTGCGCGTCTCTTTGCTCATCGTCTCCGGAGCCACGCCGAACACCTCTGAAGCCGTCAGCGTGTGGATGTCCTGCCCCGTCTGGTATGCCTTTGTCAGCAGCGGATCAGCCGAAAAGTGCGCCATAAGCCGCAGCTCGATCTGCGAATAGTCCGCCGAAATCAGCTTGTTTCCCCGCGCCGCAATAAACGCCGCACGAATCTCCCGCCCCAGCTCCGTCCGTACCGGAATGTTCTGCAAATTCGGATTCGTCGACGACAACCTTCCCGTCGCCGTACCGACTTGATTGAATGTTGTGTGCACGCGTCCCTCGTCATCAGCCAGCAGCGGCAGCGTATCCACATACGTCGACTTAAGTTTCGAAAGCTGCCGGTACTCCAGCACCAGCCGCGGCACTGCATGATGCTCCGCCAGCTCCTCCAACACATCCTGCGCTGTCGAAACCACCTTGCCCTTCCCGTACTTGAGTGGCTTCGGCAATCCCATCTTGTTGAACAGCACATCGCCCAGTTGCTTCGGCGAGTTGATGTTGAACCGCTGCCCGCTCCCGGCGAATATCTCCTCGCCTACGCGATGGGCCTCCGCCGACAACCGCTCCGACATCGTCTGGAGCACGCCCGTATCAATCCGTACGCCAGCGTCTTCCATCCGCAGCAATACGGGAACCAGCGGCAGGTCAATCGTCTCGTACACCCGCATCTCGTCCAACGCCTTCACATCCTCACGCAGCACCGGAGCCAGCCCCTCAATCGCGTGCGCCGACTCCAGCAGCAGCCGCTCACCTGTCTCTCGTAGCGGATACTCACTGAACCGCGCCGCCACATCACTCAACCGGTGCGAAGCATGCGTGGGATTGATCAGGTACGAGTACAGCATCACGTCATCCTTTACGCCCAGCAATGTCACACTCTGCGCCTCCAGCGCGCGCATCGCGGCTTTGGAGTCATGGACCCGCTTCGGGACCGCCGCATCTTCCAGCAGCGCCTGCACCTTGCTCAGATCCACAAGCAGAACCTTCTCCGGCCCGCTCGCTACCACTACCTTCATCGCCGCGGCCGGAGCCGCCTTCTTCTCTGCCGCCTCAGCCAGATCCAGCAATGACATCGACTTCTGCTCTGGTTCACGCTCTTCGTCGGTCTCCGCCTCCTGTTCGTTCACTGTCTCGACCGGAACCAC
>JASHUR010000177.1 GCA_030039895.1 Acidobacteriaceae bacterium
CGTTTATCTCTCGAAAGTCAAGGAGCACGTTAAGAGCAAGTTTCAACATGGACTGTATGGACTGTGCCCGAAGCGGAAACCTTTGCGCCTCCTCACTATGTGATCCAGTCCATGGTCGCTACATTGAGCTTCATACTATGAAGGAATGAGAGCTCCACAGGCTGGTCAACTATGCCTCCATCAGTAGAGAGCAGACAGTTGCCTTGGCCAGTGGGCAGACCTCACGAATCCGCCGCCGACCGACTGCAGGGATGCTAAGTATAGCGCAGCTGAACACTTCGCGGTGTAGCTGAAGACCTGGCTGGAAGCAACTTAACGGTGGAGCTGCGACGGGGTCTGAGCCACCCGGACAGCAGACAACGGAGATAATGATCGCGGAGCGTTTGTGGGTATCTTGACAACGGACGATATCTGGAGGTCAGACGGGGAGCTTTTTGCGCTGGCAGAGAGAGAGCTATTTGCATGCGTGGTCGGGGATGTCATGGATAAGCTACACATGTTCCACCAATTTCTCCCTCCAGAAATCAAGCCTTTGGATCAAAAGATGGTTCTCGTCGGGCGGGCTATGCCGGTACTCTCCGGTGAAGTCTTTCAGGAAAAGGTCTCCAACTCTGCCAACAGGCTCATGGAGAAGCCATTCGGCCTCATGCTGGAGGCGCTTGACGATCTCAAGCCGAATGAGGTTTATGTTTGCACTGGCGCTTCGCCTCGCAACGCCATGTGGGGTGAGCTGATGGCCACCAGGGCAAAGTACATTGGTGCCCGTGGTGCGCTTGCGAATGGATATATCCGCGATACAAAGGCTCTACTGCGCATGGAATTCCCTGCTTTCGGCTTCGGCTCGTACGGACAGGACTCTGCGCCGCGCTGCAAAGTCTATGACTTCCGTATCCCAATCGAGATCGGCGGAGTTCGTATACGATCCGGCGATATTGTATTTGGAGATATTGACGGGGTCTGTGTTATTCCAGCGGAAGTGGAGAAAGAAGTATTTCTCAAGGCGTTTGAGAAAGTTCGCGGCGAGAAGCTCGTTAAGAAAGATTTGGAGGCTGGAGTAACTGCTGAATCTGCGTTTGCACGGCATGGCATCATGTAGGATATCTTGACGTGGCGATTGCATATGTTTCATTGGAGATCACCCAAAGCCCGTCCAGCATGAACTTTAAATGCAGCCATCGGGAGTTCGCTAAGGATCTTCGAAGAGAATACGGAATATCGAGAGATCACGATCCAGTTTCCCCCAGGCTGGGAGGCCTAACTCATCGAAAGAAGTTGCAGATACCATCATTGTCTTAGTTGACCACTAGCAAGGAAGATAGCCAGATGGTCAGCGCTGGTCTCGGCGTTAGTATTCCAAGACCGGCTAGAAGCTTTCTTATATGTTACATTGGGTCTTCTTTAGCAGAGCCGGGACCCACCTGGATTCGAGGCGCCGACCAGGGTGTTCGAGGATTTCAGCATTCATCAGACAGATTCTGGGGGTACTTCTATGAAGCTTGGCCTTGGTATTTATCGGCACATGCTGAACGATGACACCTTTGCTTTTGCTGTCCAGGCTGGGTGCACGCACGTGGTGGTTCATCTGGTGGACTACTTTAAGCACGGTAAAGCCAATCCACGGAATAACCAGCCCACAGGCGGCAGGGCAAAGCCCTGGGGGTTGGCTGGCGATCCGGATCAGTTGTGGAAGACCGGAGAGCTGATTGCACTCCGCAAGCGGATCGAGGCCGCAGGACTGAAGCTGGAGGCCATCGAGAACCTCGATCCGGCTCACTGGTATGACATCCTACTCGACGGTCCCAAACGGGCTCGACATATTCAGAATGTAATGACAATCGTACGCAACATGGGCGAAGCGGGAATCAGCACTTTAGGTTACAACTTTTCAATTGCTGGAGTCTGTGGGCGAGTACGCGGGCCCTTCGCTCGGGGAGGCGCAGAGTCTGTGGGCATGGATGGCCAGGAGGACACGCCCATCCCGAACGGCGCCGTCTGGAACATGATTTACGATCCCGGCGCCCCGGCTGGAACGCTACCGTCAATTTCGCATGAAGAACTGTGGGGACGGCTGCAACGTTTCTTGGAGGAAGTGTTGCCAGTGGCCGAGCAGGCAGGCGTGCGCCTAGCCGCACATCCCGACGATCCGCCTACAGCAACAATGCGGCGGCAGCCGCGGCTGGTCTATCAGCAGGCAATGTACCAGCGGCTGATCGACACTTCGCCTAGTCCGAGCAATACACTTGAATTCTGCCTGGGTACCCTGGCTGAAATGACTGAAGGTAATCTCTACGAGACCGTGGATCGATACAGCGCACAAGGGCGCATTGCTTACGTACACTTTCGCAATGTACATGGTAAGGTGCCGTACTATCATGAGACATTTATCGACGACGGCGATGTGGACATGCTGCGCGTTTTGGCCATCCTTCAGAGGAACCGGTTTGAAGGCGTGCTAATTCCCGACCACAGTCCGCAGATGACTTGCAGCGCACCCTGGCATGCGGGGATGGCTTATACCTTGGGCTTTATGCGAGCTGCTTTACTTTCACTCGAGCGAGTATCGAGGCTCGCCGAGCAGGATCCTGTCTTCCCCTGAACATCCATACGGAAATCTAGATCATAATGGTAGCCACAATCATCTTCGGCTAGCCTGTGACCGCATTGCGCCCAATGGGTCGACGACCTCTCCGGCGCACTTGCCGCACACCGGGACGAGTGTGACAGCAGGAAAGATCCAGAGGAGAGAAACCAGATCGACCGATACCGGATTAGATTATCCAGCTCCGTGCATGAGGTAGTGCAGCCGAACATTCTTACGGTTCATCCTACCCTCGTTTCTTTGCCAATCTCGCGGTCTAGCTTCATTCGATCAAGCCATGACCACATGGTCAGGTCTCCTCTTGGCGCTTCACGCGTTTGCCAGATCCAACTGGCTAGGTAGCCCATTGCAAAAAGCAGAATGTTTCCCACCACACCGATCAGGTACGGATGCCACGTATAGTTCCACCGGCCCAAATTGAGAAATTCCCCACCACGCGCAGTTAGCGTTGCCCAGACGGTGAAGAGCACACTCACGACAATCCCACTCCACACACCATATCGATGCGCTCTCCGGCTCAAAAAAGCGAGCATAAACAGCCCAGCCAGTCCGCCAGCCACAATGCCGGTAATTGCATAGTAGATTGAAAGCACGGTCCCGCGCGAGTGAATCAGCATAACGGCAAAACTCATCGTCAACACGCCGAAGATGGCAACCAGCACGCGCGCAGCCCGCAAAAATTCGCGGTCATTGGCCTGTGGCCGGACGCGGCGGTAAAAATCCTCCACTCCAACCACGGAAATGCAGTTCAGATCGGACGACATCGAAGCCATGGCCGCACCTACGAGCGATGCAAGAATGAGACCCACCAGCACAGGAGGAAAGTGAGTGGAAAGAAAGTACGGAAAGATCTGTGCCGGTCGATGAATGTATGCCGGAAATTTTGCCGGTGACAGATGATAGTAGCTCCACAGCAATGTGCCCAACAGCATGAACAGCCCCCACACCGGCACACAGAGCAGAGCGCCCAACACCACACCGCGCAGCGCCTGACAGTCGGTTCGCGCTATTAGATATCGCTGGACTAGCGTCTGATCAGCCGTGTATTTCTGCAAATAAAAGAAGAAGCCATACAGCGACAGCACCAAAATGCCCGGTTTCGTCAGTGACCAGGCCGTGGCCCCAAGGCTGAATTTATGTTCGCGGGCAGCCAGGGCAAACAGCTCATACGGATGGCTTGATGGCATAAACAGCAGAAAGCCAAGGGTCACTAGTAATCCCAACCAAAGCACTCCGGATTGAAGCACGTCGGTCCATACCACTGCTTCTATTCCACCCAGAAGTGTGTACACGATCGTTGCCGTTCCCTCGACAGCAATGATTGGTAGCATCTTCCAACCCATCATGCTGCCAATCGTCAGTGCAAGCAGATACTGCACTACGGCCATTTTTGAAAAATGCCCGACGGCAAACGTGAAGGAAGCATAGAGCCTGACGCCGGGTCCGAAGCGCTTGCCGAAATATTCGTATGCGCTCATTCCGACAACGCGCCGGAAAAACGGAATGACAATGAAACCGACGAGCGCGAGTACGCCAATCACCATGAATCCCGGTACCAGCAGGTGCCAGTCTTCCGCATATGCCGCACCCGGATACGCAACCACTGTCACCGCGGTGATGATAGTCGCAAACATCGAAAGGCCCATTGCCCAACCCGGAATCGACCGCCTCGCAATAAAATACATGTCTGTCGAAGTCTGGCGTCGTGTAAAGAAAAGCCCGGTGAACACCAGCACGATCATATAAACGGCGACCACCGCCAGTTCTATTGCGTGAGCCTCTGACATCCTTCTTCACTTCCTCTCGGGGAAAGATGCCATCTGCAGAGCGAGCTTGGCCGCAGCCATCTTTGCACACGTGCGCAATGCCGCAATTATGTTCCGCGCATCGGCACAATTGCGCCCTGCAATGTCAAACGCTGTGCCATGATCGACGGAGGTCCGCACAATCGGAATTCCAAGGGAAATATTCACCGTGCGCTCAAAGTCGAGCAGTTTCATTGGAATATGGCCCTGATCGTGATACATAGCCACAATGAGGTCATATGCGCCGCGCGCACCTTTCAGAAACACGGTGTCCGGAGCTGCCGGTCCTTCGCACGCAATGCCTCGCCGCTGTGCTTCGGCAATCGCCGGAGCAATCACCTCTTCGTCTTCTTTACCGAACAGCCCGTGTTCGCCTGCATGGGGATTCAGCCCGCAGACCGCAATTCGAGGATGCTGCTTGCCCAAAAAACGCATTGCCTCGTCGCCCAGCTCGATGGTAGATAAGATGCGTTCCTGCTTCAAATTCACAGCCTCTCGCAACGCAATGTGCGTGCTGACATGTATGACCGAAAGCCGCTCGCTCGAAAGCAGCATGCGTGGCTCCTTCGCGCCACACAGCTGAGCAATGTATTCTGTGTGCCCCGAAAAATGAACACCCGAGAGCGTCACTGCTTCCTTGTTTAACGGCGCCGTTACCATGCCGTGGGTCTCGCCATGCAGACACATCTCCGTGGCAATACGCACATACTCCAAGGCCGCCGCGCCATACTCAGCCTTCATAGCGCCCGACGTCAAGGTCACACCATCCAGTAAATGCGGATCGACGATCTCCACCTCCTTGGCGAAGGATGCATCCGATAGCAGATCCCCGAGTGAGCAGCTTTCTGCCGTACGCTGCAACGCGTTACGATCGCCAACAATCTTCCATTCGGCCAGCGCGCGAATCTCCCGCTCGCGCATTGCCTTGAGCACAACTTCTGGTCCCACACCGGCTGGATCTCCAATCGTTATGGCCAGCTTCAACTTGCTCTCATTCACCATGGTTTTGCTTTCTTTCCGCGTGCGGCGAACGGATCCAGAAAATCAACGCATGCTACCAACGCGCCGCTGCCGCCAAAGCCGCCAGATTTGGTCACAAGCAGTTTGCCGTCAGCCGCTCCACCTTTAATTCTTCCCCAGGGAATCCCAGGCTCGATTTCGGCACCTAGTGTGATGGAGTGGGCCTGCATGCTGCGCAGCACAAACAGGGCTGTGTCGCCACCCGTCGCGACCAGGCTGCCGCAGTGCAGCACTCCAACTTTGTCTGCGAGTTCTCCATCCGGCACTGCTTCAATCGTCGCGCGAGGAAATTCCAGCACCACGTCCACTCCGCGCGCAAGTGCGGCCTTCGCAGTCGCATAACCGTTTTGGTCCGCGAATACTCGCGCCACTTCAACCTGCTGCTCCAGATGTCGCAATTGCGCCGCCGTCACGCTATGATCCGAACCAACACAAATCAGCACAGGACCGCCAGCCGCCCGCGGCGTAACTGGCCGGAGATCGCCGGCCAGTTCCATAGCCAGTGCGCGGGCCAAGCCGCCTGAACCAGTCCACAACACCTTTGGCACCTGCCGTCGCAGGCACGCGAGGCGTGACAAATCCACATCGTCCTCCGCGTCTACAATCAGCGCCTTTGTGCCGCGCCGCATCTCTTCCTCGATGAGGTCTCCCAGCAATCCGATTTCATCACGTGATACATGAGCGCATTTCAGCCGTGGCAAACAGGCTGCAACATCCATCGCGAAGTTGCTGCCGCGTAGCAGAACACGTCCCTCCCGCACTAGGCGTCCCGCTTGTGGCGACGCGGGTGCAACGATAGCCAGCGGCAATTCGAGCTTTTCCAGAATCCATGCGATCTCCAACCCTATCGGGCCACGCAGGGTGGAGTCGATCTTTTTCATGAGAAGCGTAGGTCTCGAGTCACGCGCCAGCTTCACTGCAAGTTCTAGCCTTGCAGCCAGAGAAGATGCCTCGCTGCAACGGGTATAAGTATTCCAAGAGATCACCTGCGCCTGCCATGTAGCATCAACGTCAGGACCAATTAAGACTTGCGCCCGCAAGCCCCGCATGGCAAAGTGCACTCCTGCATCGCAGGCACCGGTCAGGTCGTCGGCGATGATTACAGCGATCACTCCCAGGGATGAATCCATTCTGCCACGCTTTCTCATTAACCTTCACATTGCCATGTCGGACATGTCGTTCGATCTGAAGTGCATTTCCGTGGTTGGAGTGAAGGATGTTCACCGCCGCGTCCGGCCAGGAGCCATCGCCGACGATCTACCTGACGTGCTATCACGCGGTGGCTTGTATAACCCTGCGGTTGCTCCGTGCTTTATCCAATCCTCGTGGAAACTCAAATATTTAATGGTTTGGCGCTGGAAGGTGAAAGCCATCTGGATGGTTCCGTCTGGTGTCTGGGCGACCGAAGGGTAGGAATATTCGGAGTCGTCGCCCGAATCGCTCAGGGATGGCTGACGGGGCGCCTCGACATCGCGAACCCATGGCCAAGTATTACCGCCATCGGTAGACAAAGCGATGGAAAGGATGTTGCGAGCAGCCACGCAGGGCGAGGTGCGTTTTGGAGAAGCCTGGATATTGTTAAATGCCAGTACCAAATGACCATCCCTAAGCCGCACGAGCTGAATGGACGCGTTGTTGTTGGGGAGCTGCGTGGGGAGGGGAGAGCTCCAATGACAGCCGTCCGTCGAGTGACTTCTATATATCCAGTCAGCGTAGCGGCTTCGGAAGAAGGCGATCAGTTGGCCTGTGGAAAGCGGAACGATATCCATCTGTACGAGCCCGTCGGAATCCGGTACCTCACATGCGTTCCACCTCTTTCCGTCATCATCCGAAATCCTGACAATGGAGACATCATTTTGCGCGTTCTTGATAATACCGGGGCTTGCGGAGTGGTAGGTGGGGAAGAGCCATTTCTCATGAAACACGACGAGATGTTGACGAATGAAGGTGCCGGGCTGCGAAAACAAGATGGCTGGAGCGGTCCATGTGTGTCCCTGATCACTGGAGGTCAGCTTGTAGACTACGGCCGTTGTCTGCCCCTTACCGGCCTCTTGTGAGGTATAGAACAACCAAAGTAGCCCATCGGGCGATCTGAACGGTACAGGATTTTGATCGGATCGGCCGGGGTTACGCGCAAGGATAACGGGACGCGTCCATCGCGCTGAACCGTGAGCTAACAGGGACATTGCAATGGATACGCCCGAGGAGCCCTCTTCAGTGCCAGTAAACCAAAAGCATAGAAGATCACCATCCGGTAGGGCAAGCAGGTTTGCCGCGTGACTGATAGGCCAAATAATTGGGAGATAGGCTTCTCTGGCGTCCGCAAGGTGCGAAGACCGGACAATGCCGTCTAGCATTTGCGGAACGGTCTGGCCTAGGGTGCTCAACCAGCTCGCCATCGTGAATAGCAGCGCGGCTATGAGCCAGAGCGGGGCTCGCTGCAATCGTGTTGAGAAGAGTGTTCGAGGCATCTCTAATCGGTGTTGGTGCGCGCTCCATCTCCCTCCATGCAAAGCGACCGTAGCACCAGTTCTGAGTGGTTGCCGATGACCGGCGATCATGGTTGCTGCCGGACAGCCTGGAGAGCTAGGGATTGTGATAGACCTCACGCATTGTCGTCCAGGCTACTGAGTCAAGGATCGGTATCTGCATAGGCGCGGTTGTGCCTAACCATTCCTGATTTCGTGGTTCAGCGTTCAGGCGCTCCATGTCGGCCTCGTAGTCATTGCCGGTGTATTCGTAGTAACCAAACAAGTAAAACTTGTTGTCGTCGAGCTCTTGCAGATAGATGGAGAAATTATGAATGTTGTATTTGCTCAACAAATCTCTCACGCCGGGGTTCGACGCAGCGTGGAGAGTCTCATACGCGACTATGCGGTCGGGCCTGATGCCAATCATCATTCCAATCCGTCTCATGACCGTTTATCCTCTCCTGTCGAGCGATGGATATCTTCTGGCTTCCACTGCACTGGGAAGTCTTCAGTAAGACCCCATTTCGCCATCTCAAAATTGGTAAAGCCGAGGCGCAGCGCCGGCGAGTCGGGCTTAACCCGGAAATCGCGATGTTCCGGATCCACGAAGAGCGGGTCAGCAAAGACCGAGTGACGATCCCAGCCCAACGCTTGCCACTCAACAAGGTTGTAACGCCTGGGATTGCGCCGCCCGTCTTGACTGCGGAACTGGTCGACGACAGCCTGAAACTCGCCGCCCTGAACGTAGAAGAGATTGCGATCCACCTCGTCAAACCAAGGACCGTCGGCGGGCGGCGCTATCACTGAGTGAAACATCTGTGGCCACCATGGCCATCCCTCAGGGAACTCTGTAGCGGCGCCTTGCAGCACTGTGATGTTGTTGTAATAGCGATCGTGGTTATAGTTATTTCCCACGTGGAAGGCGGGCGCAACCCGGGATTGGTACCAGATGTTGTTGTAGACTTCGCGATAGGCTCCTTCCCTCCATTTGAAGGAGACGCCGATGGAGATGTTGTTGTAGATCTTGTAGTTGGAAGCTCCGTCGTCGAGATTGAGCCCCCATCCCGGCCTGCTGGTTCGATTGACGAAGAGGTTGTTGCGTACTATGACCGGTTCCATGGCGTCGACCAGCACATCCCATGCGTCGATGCTACGGTCGTCGGTGTAAGGTCCGTGAGACTGAGCGAGGCACCAAGCGCGATCACGTCCCCAGGCGTTGAACGGGCCGTGGTCGGCAGTCTCAAGTACGGTGTCATGGGTCTCATTGAATTCAATCACGTGGCCGCCCCATGTTCCGTCACCCAAGCAGATCGCGGCACGAGGCATGTTGTAAATGAGGTTGTGGCTGGCAGTGATCCTTTTAGCGCGTGATATATAGACACCTGCAATCTGCTTACCATAGAAGCCGCAGTCGTGGATCAGGTTATTGTGAGCCGTGCATTCAAAGGGGAAGGCGCGCTGGGTTCCGGTGGTCTGTTCGATATCCCCGACAAAAGCGATAGCGCTGTCGCCGGCCTCAGTGAATTTGCATCCGCTGACCGAAAAGCCCCTGTTGAAATTATTCACGAAAACTGCATTACCGCCAACGGCATCGAACCAGCAGTTAAGAATGGAACAATTACACGTGCCCTCCGCGAATACCGCGCCGCCCCGATGAATGGACCAGTCACTCAAAGATGGAACGTCGTATCGGCTCATGTAGGACGTTAGCGTATGGCTGATGCGCATGCCCCTAAACGTGATGTTCTCGATGGGATTGGATTGGCTACCGGCGAAATGGATGACATATTCATGTTCCGGGACTTCAATGCGCGCATCATGCAGACTTATGCCAGGGGAAGGGTAGTAGTAGAGAATACTGGACGTCTTGTCAAGGAACCACTCTCCCGGAGCATCCAACTCCTCAAAGATGTTTTCCACGAAGAAGCGGGAGTCAGGACCCACGGAAGCAGGGTTGGAACTCCATTTGGCGCCTAGCTGCTGTCCCCCCTCCCTAAACCAAAGAAAGTGCCGGTCCCGGTCCACCCCTTTGAGGCGCCACATCAGGTTGCCCCAATAAGCGTTTTGGAATATGTGGATCTCGCCGTCTTGCGGGTTGGCCCATTGACGGTTGGTGAATGTGGCGGGGTTGTACTCGACGCCCCGCGGGGCCTCGCCAGAAAAGGTCATATCGGCATTGGGGCGTACATAAGGATCCGTGACGCTGTCTGGAATCGACCCTGCAGCCTGTACATAGCCGGACTTTCCAGGAACACTGGGGTCGTAGTTCGGATACCGGGCGCGGATTTGCCTCTTGCCGTTCACAAAAAGCTGCGTAAAGTAGATATCCTTGGGCACAGGGCTTTTCATGATCCCGTTGCGGTACGGTGTCCAGGTGCAGGTAAGCCGGCGCCCGCCGCTGAGAAGGACAGACTCTCCCGGGTAGGCGGCGTACGTTATTGGACTCTCCGGAGATCCAGAGTCGGAAGGGGTGAGCGTAAGAGGGGCCGTGAGGTAATGAGTACCTTCGCGAAGCCATACGGAAACGGGCCGCTGGCGCGCGATGCGGCGAACTGCTTCCTGCGCGCGATGAAGACTGGCAAAGGGACGAGATTCCGTTCCCGGGTTCCGATCATCGCCCCTGGGCGATACATAAAATGAGTTCGCATCCGATACGTGCTCTTCGAGGTATGTCTCCGCAAGCAAGCTCGAAGATTCAGGAACAATTCCTACCATCGCGGTGCTGCCGGTCAGCTTGAGAAAGTCACGCCTGTCCATGCTCTGCTAATCCCTCCTCGGCAGCGCTCGTCAAAGGTTCAGCCATTTATAGCAAGGGCTGGGAACGATCGTCAATGGGCAGTACTGCCCCAATCCGTTGATAAGAATTGGCGGCGAGAGGGCTGTAGTTCGGGGTTTGTGAAAGCGAAACCAGCTCAGGGTATTGTTGCGGCGGCGCTTGCCACGATTTCGTTGCGAGCTGCGCTCGAGTGATGGTATCGGGCCTGCTTTCTTGGACAGTGGTTCTCTAAACATCAAAATACGGGCCTGCAGATTCGTGGATAGCCGCGAGCTCATCTCAGATAGCTAGAGGCAAGGCTTGCAGTGCCGTCTTTCCGTTGGCAATCCGTACTTCCAGAGTTGTCGTCGCAGGACGAGCTGATGCGCATGTCAAACTAGGCGCCCGCTGCTTGAAGATCAAAAACTACAATCCCTCGGGCCGTGCCAGCAGCAGGTCCGCTGGCGAGGCCAGACCCTTCGCGCCATCAGAACGTTGTAGGTGATCACCGCCAACCGCAGCCGGACCGCACGGCTCCCAGTACATTCTCCACCATGGCGTGTACCTGTTGCAGGGTCCCCGCCTTCTGCCCGATGTCATTGGACCAGCCTCCCCGCCGTCCAGTCCCAAGCCTGGCTCGCCAACACAAAGTGCTTCTTATAGATTCCGTCGGCAAGCAAACCTCCTTGCTGAGTGCGAATCCGGGTGTCAATTACCGCAACCGCAGGCTGTCCCTCCGCTCGTCCGTTCCCCCGACACAGAGCTGACCTCGGCACATTCCTCGATGTTCTGCAAGTCCGGAGCTCCATGAAGTTCCCTGGCCGTCTGTGGCACGCAAACTCTAATCGCACCTGACAACCCCGTCCCATCTTCAGCATATTCGCGGAAGCACCCTCCGACAACGATAGCGCCTGACATATATGAATGCCTTTGAGCATGAGTGATCTTCCCCCATCTGGCTTTTAGCCTGCGAACGACTGCTCGTTTCCTTCTGTTCAGGGAGCGGTTGGCACCACTTCAACATGGAACGCTGCGGTCGATTGCCTTTGCATCCACACGACCAGATCGGTGCCTCGCAGCCTGCGAACATACCCCTCCCGATAGCTCCTGCCCCAGGTCACTGGCTTTCCATTGATTTCGAGCCGCGCCGCGCCTTCTCCCCAGTTCTTGATCACAATTGCAGGGTCGTAAAGCGGAGAAGCGGCAGATGCATTGAAGGTCAGCTTCAGTGTGGCAGGCGTCTCAGGTTCTGCTCTCGTCACCGTGTAAGCGCGCTGCGTGGGATCATAACTACCGTTTTGATATCCGTCGCCCACAACCTCCATTCTCGGAGGCGAGAGCCACGACTTTGCTAGCGGGATCAGTCCTGCAATCGGTTGCGTTGTTAGACCATCCATCAGAATCTTCGTCTCAGTGTTCGGCCCCATCGAATAGTCCTTCCAGTACAGATGCGAAAGCGAGCTTGAAGAGGCGCGATCAGATGCGACACACGGTCGACCGCTCGAGGAGATTTGTGCTACTGGCCAGTGATTCCAGCACTCGAAATTGAAGTATGTTCTCTCGCCGTTATAGATATTTGCTGTCGCGCCATCGGGCGATACGATCTGAAAGGGCTTCCACTCGGATTTCAGGTTGACGAGTTGGATATTCGGATCTGCAGGACCAGTAAATCTTGCTGGTCCATTTGGGAAGGTAAAACTTCCCGCTGCCTTTGGTCGCCATGAATAGGTCTTTACCTCTCCCTGCATGTTCTCGAGCGTTATTGCATTCCAGTTGATATCATCATCCGGTCTGCTGTTGGGTTGGTTGAGTACAATCGTCTCCTGCCACTCGTGTGGTCTATTGATCTCCGTAGAGTGAAGGATTTGTTTCCGCACTGCTATCCCGTCCGGGTAGACGGTCCAGTATTCATCTGCCCAATCGCCCCAGCCCGTGTAAGGATCCGGCCAGGCAAGCTTATACTTCTCAACCTCTGCCAGTGCATACCGCCAATGCACAACCACACGGGCGTTATTGCTTTCGAGGATGCTTACGTGCGAGTACCGCTCCTGTTTGTCCGACATCGGTTCGCAGTCTCCGCCGAGGGGGCACCCTTTGCCCCACGTTTCCAGAAACTCATCCGTATACCACTTGTCGTTCTCGGTTACCCATGCCGGAATATAGTTCGCGCCCTGCCAGAAGACCAAACGGATTGGCGACTCGTCGAACCGCACGACCACATCCGAGTCCGGGCCAATGCGCCGCATTCGGTCCCAGGTATCCTGATAGTGGAGTGTCGTGTAGTAAGCGCCAAAGCGGCCGGCTCCGGGAGGCCCCGAGGGCATCTTCTGCCACGGCAGCACCTCTCTCGGCGGAACCTGCACGGCAGCATATGCATGAGCAATTTCGCCGGCGCTGAGTGCCCGATTAAACACTTCTACACTATCCAGAAGTCCATCCAGCGAGTACCAGATTGGGTAATACGGATGGATGGCTGCTTCTGGAAAGGGCAAGGTCGCCCGGCGAACCCGGCCAATCAGAATGTTTGTATCCGCTGGAGTCAGTTCTCCATCTACCCGCAACTGCCCTGCCAGCCGCCCGTCGATGTATACCTTTAGCACACCCGAGCCGTGATCGGCTTCGTAGCTTCCTGTGATGTACGCCCACTTTTTCAACGGCAATTCCTCCGTCGAGGTGAGTGTCTTCCACTGACCATCGATCGATGCACGCAGCCCCACGTGTCCAAATGCATCGATACCGAATAAAAATCCCTCTTGCTCCTCCCGTTCCTGATCGACAACCGGCACCCAGTTCCACGGATAGGTGTTCAGGGCAACCCACGCATCTACTGTGAAACCATCTGTGCCAACAGACGGCGCTTCTGGCGCCTGAATCGTCACACTCGTGGTATAGCCGTCAAATCTCAGGGCAGTGCCCGTGACGCCTTTGACATACTTGTAGAAACCATCTATTTCGCCCTTTGCACCATGCACGTTTTCAAGCACAGTGCCTCCCTGATCCTGTTGAAACGACCATTTCGCGATCAGACCGCGCTCCTGGGCACGGGAAAAACCGACTCCCAACGCGCACATCAGGAGCACTACGACACACGAGAGAATATTAACCAGTCGTTCACAACGCATCCAGACTCCCCCTTATAATTCTGTGGAACTGCACCAGAATCTCCGATTACAACGACACTGTGCTGCCTTGGGGTCACGCACATCCCTCGCCCTCCGTTGGCAAACCGCCGTGGGAGTTCTCTCTAAGTACATCCCTGCTGGGAGTACATCCCTGCAGGGCGACATAAAGAATCGCGTTCAGCACCTGAAGATTGGTCAGGTGTACACTTTCGCGGTGCACTGGCAGGCTTTCACGGATCTCTTCGTACTGCTCAGGCGTGATTTCGATATGCCGGCAATTTACCAGTTTCAGATGTCACTAGCCTGAACACGTCCTAGTCTGGATGATTCACATCCACAATCGCCTTAATCAGTGTCTTTCGTTCCGTAAGGCTGCTGAATTGCGATACAACATCCGAAAGCCCCAGCCGGTCGGTTACCCAGTGAGAAGTATCGATTCTGCCTTCCTCGATTAGCCGAATGATGCGAGGAAACAGTCCGAAGCTGTTGCGGCTGGCAAAAAGAGTAACTTCCTTTCGGTGAAAAAGCGAATCGTCAATCGAGACAGGATCTCTTGTCAGCCCTACGAATATCAATTTCCCACTTGGCACGACGTGTGACAGACTCTCGGCCATAGCTGTTGCGCTGCCCGTTGCGTCGAACACTGCATCAGCCGCCCGGCCATCGGCTGTCTCGGAGGACGAATAGCCCATCCGTTCCACAAAAGCCCGGCGCCACTCGCTCTTCTCGACAATGTGGACATCGGCGCCAGCTTCAGCGGCAAACTGAGCCACGGCGATTCCGATCGGACCAGCGCCTACGATCAGCGCTCTTTCGCCTTCTTTCAGCTCACTGCGCTCGACGGCATGAGCTCCGATCCCCAGTGTCTCGACCAGAGCCAGCTGGTCGAGCGTCAGTCGGGTGGACTTGTGCAGAAGTTCAGTGGGCACCGAAAGATATTCCTGCATGCCCCCGTCCACGTGAATTCCGAGGATTTGGAGACGTTCGCAGCAGTTATTCTTGCCCCGCTTGCAGGCATGGCAGGTACCGCAGGTCAGATAAGGCTCTATGGCACATCGGTCGCCCCTCTCTACGCCCTTGCTATTGACTGGCGCATGTTCAACGACCCCAGAAAGTTCATGTCCGATAATTCTTGGGTATGTGTAGATGGGATGCCGGCCCGCGAAGGCATGAAAGTCGCTCCCGCAAACACCAACCTTTTCGATACGCACCAAGGCATGCCCTGCGGCTTGAACGGGAGCCTCTGCCTCCCGCTCGGCGAATCTTCCCGGTGCTTCCAATAGAATCTGCTTCATTTCCTTGCCCAGCTCCGGCGTATTGGTTCAGCCATGATTGCTGTGAATTGTATTTGGCCATTGCTGCGGCGTCAACAGTTTCCCTTTTCACATCGACACAGGCACCTTGACCGACCTTCAGCAGAGGTGCTCAGATGCAAGAAACCACTTGACAGTAAAAAACGGGTGGTGCTAGTGTTCACCTTCTGTCAATGGCTGGATCAATCTGCGTTGCTACATTAGGGACAGTGTGCTTCGAAAAGAGGGAGATTCGGCGAAATTAGATCTTTGGGACGTGCCTTCTTAAACACTGCCCGCGGGGACGAGTGAAACGGAGCGATGAGTCGGCCGCCACGAATGCAAACGGATCTGATGCGTCAGAATGCCATTCGCTCAGCGGCATTCCGAAATGCACTGCAGAGCAAACATGCTGAATTATGAGGAAAATGATGACTGCTACTTGCAACAGACGCGATCTCCTGAAGGGAGGCGTCGCTCTTTCCACAGCTTCCTTAGTCAGCCCGTTGGCATTGGCCTCAGACCGTACCCCCTTCCGCTCCGCCGGCGACGGCGGACGGTTCCAGCCGTTTTGGAACTCGCTCCGGAACATCGCTGTTCCTCAGTGGCTGCGTGACGGCAAGTTCGGAATCTATACTCACTGGGGTATTTACTCGGTTCCGGCTTACGGCAAAAACGGGACATGGTATGCCCACAACATGTACACCAAGCCAGATTCAGACGATGCGAAGCATCAGATCGCCACCTATGGGCCGCTCGAGAAGTTTGGCTACAAGGATTTCATCCCGATGTTTACAGGCAGCCGCTTTGATCCGGACGAATGGGCGGAGCTATTCAGAAACGCAGGTGCCCGCTTTGCCGGTCCGGTGGCCGAACATCATGACGGTTTTGCAATGTGGAACACAAAATACTCCGAATGGAACGCCGCAAAGATGGGACCGAAGCGCGACGTCATGGGTGAGTTGGAGAAGGCCATCAAAGGCCACGGACTTAAATTCTTGACCGCATTCCATCACGCGGCACATTGGTTTTATTTTCCCACCTGGGACAAGCGGTACGACGTAGGCAATCCACGTTACTCGGGTCTGTACGGCGAGATCCACGAGCCAGGAGCGCTGCCCGACAAGAAGTTTCTTGACGAATGGAAGGGTAAGCTGATCGAGGTTGTGGACCATTACAGCCCGGACGTCGTGTGGTTTGATTTTGGCTTGAGGCTGATCCAGCAATGGTACAAGGAGACCTTTGTTGATTACTACTTCAACCGCGCGGCGGTAGAGGGCAAGGAAGTGACAGTTACTTACAAAAACCACAACCTTACGCCTGGCGTTGGAATCAATGATCTGGAACTTGGTCAGGAGCTAGAGATGACCTACGCTGAGTGGATCACCGATACAACGATCGACGCCGGCAGCGCATGGGGGTACGTAAAGGATATTGGCTTTAAGTCGGTTAATGAGCTAGTAACTGGCCTGGTCGACAGAGTCAGCAAGAACGGCTTTCTGTTACTGAACGTAGGACCGAAGCCGGACGGCACTATTCCGGAACCGGCGAGGGAGCGGCTGCTGGCCATGGGCGACTGGCTGCGCATTAACGGCGAGGCGATTTACGGCACTAGCCCTTGGCTGGTGGCCGCGGAGGGTCCTACAAAACTGGCTAAGAACGGCCCCTTCAACGAGAATAATGCGCTCCACTACACGCCTCAGGATATCCGTTTTAGCTGCAGGGATGAGTACCTTTATGCAACGGTGCTGGCTTGGCCTGGAGACAGTACGTCGATCACGAGCCTCGTTCCAAAAGGCGACACCTGGGCTGGACTGTATCCGTCGGAGATTGAGTCCATTCGGATGCTCGGCAGCGAAGAACCCATCAAGTGGGAGTTTACGAAAGAAGCTCTTGTTCTGACGACGCCCCGAGTGAAACCCTGCAACGATGCCTTTGTCTATCGGATCAAGCTGAAGAGGCCATTTTGAATATGTATTGTCAGCCAGCGAGCTCAGACGCGCAATGATGGTGATGGCAGCTCATAGCGAACGTGAATCGACAGCTCCGAAAGCGTGGGCCTCACGGGAAGCGGATAGTGACGATGCAGCCGAGAATGCTGCGCCACCGCAGGACCAAATCCGGAGATCCTTGTCGATATATGAGAGTAATGAGGACTCTGCATGCTCGCTGTCATCGTGTATCTGGAGCGGCTCCGAAATGGATCGACGTCAGTTCATAGAGATGCTAGGTAGCCTAGGTGCAGCAACACTGCTGATGCCGCAGCGGGCGACGACAACATCTCTCGACCCCGGCGATTTTAATAGGTTTTGTTCGCAGGAACGGGACGGCAGGGTTGTGCTGCGGCTTGACGGCACGAGAGTGATCCTCGAGCCCTATGCACCCAATATCATCGGCCGACGCCGCAATCTATGCCTCGCCGCAAGTGGTGATGACCATTCCAAGACGTCGGCCAAAGCGAAAACGCCCGTCAGTCAGCAGGTAATCAGAGCTCTCTTCGAATCAAGTGGCGCAGACGGGGTACGCCAATATCCATATCACGATGGATACCAGTGGAGGTCGGATTTTGCTGCAAATGCCGGGTTGGTTCATGAAGCCGCTATCACGCTAGGACGGCGGCATGTTTTTTCAGAATGCGTTCATCTTTCGCTTGGCCGGCACCTTTCCGCACCACAGCGACCCTGGAAGGGGTGTCCGACATACAGTAGGCCGGTACAGCCGTTTCTGCCTGCTGAAGGGGTTCCTCGAACTGAAAGGCTCGAACCTGACGGCTTGACGGCCCTTTGAGCTTGTCTTTAGAATCCGCTTGGAGTAATTATGGCTGAACCAATTTTCAACAACAATCGCATAACCAGGCGGCGAACTGACACGCTCGGCTGGAAGCCGTAAGGAGGGCCCGTTTCGCATGCACCGGCCCATTTTAGGGTTTGCTCTAGTCTTTGTTGCGGCCATCGCGGGTGGAGCGCTGGCTGTACCGCTTAAGAAGCGCCGCCAATTCGAGCTGGAGAACATCTATATCCCTTCCACACTCGTGATGATGATCGTTCTCCCGCTCCTGATGGCTGCTTGGGTTCTGCCCCATTGGCGCGAAGCGATCGGCACCTCCGGCTCGGGAACACTCTGGACTGGCGCAGCCTATGGCTTCGGCTGGGGTATAGGCGCCATTCTTTTCGGATACGGTGTGACTCTGGCAGGCATGTCGGTAGGCTTCGCCATCATCATGGGCATCAACACTGCAGTTGGCTCCATTCTGCCCTTCGTGGTTAAGTCCCGCGCCGAACTGCTTACTCCAGGAGGACTCGTAATCCTGGCCGGCATTGCCGGTTGCGTCGTCGGGGTCGCTATCTGCGGCAAGGCTGGGGCGCTGCGCGAACGTGAGGCTGGATCGTCCGGCCAGCCGCGCAGGTTCGGGCTTGCTCTGTTGGTCTGCGCGGCCTCCGGAGTACTGAGTTCCTGCGCGAACCTTGGGTTCGCCTTTACCAGCCGCCTCGGCGACGAAGCTGTCAAGTTGGGAGCCAGCCCTGTGTTTTCCACTCTCACCAGCTGGATGCCCGTCTTCTGGGGAGCCGCTGTGTCGTTGTTGCTCTGGTTCGGCATTCTTCAGATACGGCGCGGCACCTGGCGAAAGAATGTCGGCCCCGACGCCGCTCATGACTGGTGGATGGGTATTCTCATGGGCGTTATCTGGTTCGTGGCTACAATTCCCTATGGCATGGGCGCCCACTTCCTCGGCCAGCTGGGCACGTCGGTAGGATGGGCCGTCAATATCGCCTCCTCGCTTATCGTGGCCAACGTTTTCGGATTCATGACTCGGGAATGGACCGGTGCGCCGACGCGAGCTCTGCGCTTTCTTTATTCCGGTCTTGCCATTCTTATCGCGGCCATCGCAATGCTGGCTGTTGGCAGTTCCATGACCCTCTCCTGAACAAAAAGATCGATTATCAAGCCTCGCAGCCCGCGGGCTTCTTGAAAGGCTGGTGCTCTCACGATGGAATACAATCTCCTTGGCAGGACCGGACTCAACGTCTCTCGGCTAAGCTTCGGCGCATCATCACTCGGAGGTGTTTTCCATCCCGTTGATGAATCGGATGCCATTGCCGCCGTACACGCGGCGCTTGACCTCGGCATCAACTATTTCGATGTCGCGCCCGCCTATGGGGGAACCCGCTCCGAGAGAGTCTTGGGAAAAGCGCTCCGCGGCATTCCTCGCCATCGATACTTCCTCTCCACGAAGGTAGGCAAGTACACCGATCCCGGGAGTTATGGCAGCGACACGCTGGATTACTCGCGTGCTCGCATCCGCGCTTCTCTCGAGGAAAGCGCAGCTCGTCTGGGCACTGACTACTTCGATATCATCCATATTCACGACATCGAATACCAGAGCCGCGCTCACACCGAGTGGGCTCTCACCGAAGGTTACGAAGCCGTCGCAGAGCTCCGACGCGAGGGGCGAATCGGCGGTGTCAGTTTCGGCATTTACCCCATGGACCTCTGGAAGCGAATCTTCTCTTCCCTCGACATTGACGCCGCTCTGGTGCACAACCACTACTGCCTGAATGACACCCAGTTGCTCGACCTGCTTCCCACCGCAAAGCAGAAAGGGATCGGTATCATCAATGGCTCGCCCTTCGCCTCCGGACTCCTGACGGATCGTGGCCCGGCGGACTGGCACCCGGCCAGCCCCGAAGTCCGGAAGCTCTTCCGTGATGCCGCTGTGTTCTGCCGTTCCCACGGCGTCTTCATCAGCCGCCTCGCCCTGCAGTTCTCCAGTCAGCGTCCGGATATCCCCACTACGCTCTTCAGCACGGCGAACCCTGAGACGGTGCGCCGTAACGTCGAGGATTTTGAGCAGCCCTGCGATATGGGCCTCGTCGACGAAGTCCGCAAAATTCTTCAGCCTGTGCTGAACAGGGAATGGGACTACTAGCGTGCTGATTGACGCCCACCACCATCTCTGGAAATACAACGAGCACGACTATGTGTGGATGACCGGTGCGATGACCTCCCTCCGTCGCGATTTCCTCATTCCGGAGCTCAATGCGGCTATGTCCGCGTCCGGCGTCGAAGGAACGGTCGCCGTTCAGGCTCGCCAGACTACTGGCGAAACGGACTGGCTGCTGGAGCTCTCCGCTCGGCATCCCTTCATCCTCGGCGTGGTGGGATGGATCCCCCTCTGCGATCCCGATGCAACTGCGCATCTCGACCGTTTTGCGGCGAGCCCGAAGCTGAAGGGCATCCGGCACGTGCTCCACGACGAGCCCAATGACTTCTTCATGCTCCGTGGCGACTTCAACCGCGGCGTGAGTCTGCTCAGTCGTCTGGGTCTCGCCTATGACATTCTCATCTTCGAGCGCCACCTGCCGCAGACTATCCAGTTCGTTGACCGTCATCCTAACCAAGTTTTCGTCGTGGATCATATTGCTAAACCGAGGATCCGAGGAGGTGCACTTTCTCCCTGGCGCGAATACATAAGGGAATTGGCAAAGCGCGAATGTGTGTATTGCAAGGTGTCCGGCATGGCTACCGAGGCCGACTGGAACAACTGGACCACCGCCCAGCTGCGCCCGTACTTTGACGTCGTCCTCTCCGCCTTCGGTCCGAAGCGCCTCATGTTTGGCTCCGATTGGCCGGTGCTCACGCTCGCTGCGGATTACAGCAGGTGGGCGGAGACCTTCCGTTCCTGGATCGCGGAGCTTTCACCAGCTGAGCAGGAGAGCATCTGTCATGAGACGGCGAGAGCCGCCTACCGTCTACGATAATCAGCTTTCCTGCCCGGCAACGGACGGGATTGCACCGAAGCAGTTGTGCAGAGACACCGGCGCAACAAGGAAATGCAATGAGCGGCAAAAAGGAGCTGGCATGAAAAGGTGCTGGGCGTCCACACGGTTGACCATTTTCATTCTGCTGCTGGTCAGCTTAGGGGGGACTGCTGCATGCGCCTCACCGCGAGTGAAAATCATCAGGCACAAGAGCACTCTCGATGTGAAAATCGGAGGGAAGCTCTTCGTGACCTATCACTTTGCTGACAATTTCGTGCTACCTTTTGTGCGACCGTTCTTTTGGCCAGTACTGGCAAGCGACGGCACAGCAGTGACCATCGATCAAGCTCAGCATCCGCCACTGCACCCGTATCAGCGCTCAATGTGGATTGGCCACGGCGATGTCAACGGCGCTGATCATTGGAAGTTCAGCGCAAAGCCGTTTCCTCCGAAACAGCTCCACGTGAAGTTCGATTTCGTCAGGCGTGACCGATTTCGGGAGGAGCTAATCTGGCAGGATGCGGCGGGAAGGCCTATGCTGCATGAAACCAGGACGGTTCACTTTCTGGCATATCCGGACGGTGCCCGCGCGGTGGACCTAGAAATCAGATTCTCGCCGGTCAGCGGAGACGTGGACTTCGCCAACCACAAGGATCATGGCCTGTTTTCGATTCGCCCCGACCCGGAGATCGCGCATGATCCGACTTTCACCAGTTCCCGCGGATCCAATGAATGCGCGCAGCCTTCTGCATGGTGTGATGAGTCAGGCAGGATTGGTAGGCGGATTTACGGAATCGCTGTTTTTGATGATCCACGCAATCCACGACATCCCCCGATGTGGCATGCACACAAAGATGCCCGCTTGGCGACAGACATCTTCGTGCTTCCGGACGCAGCGGAGAACCACTTGCCGCGCACCGCGGGGGACTTCATCATCAGGAAGGGGACGACCGCTACCTTTCATTACCGCGCCGTGATCCATGAAGGTGATGCGCGTACCGCGGATATCGCAGCTAAATATGCACAATTCGCTGCCAGCTGTGAGGCTGGTGCTGCAAACGCTGGTCCCAGTTATGGAGCACACTGAAGAAGCCAATCTGCGCCTCGAGATGCTGTGGAAACACGGGCTGTCTTCAGATGTGCAGCAGCACTGGGACAGAAGTGCGATCATAGACGAACCTCTTGTTTTACAAGGCAAGCGGGGTCAGCCCGACGAAGTTAAGTTGACGTTGTTCTGGTATGTCGCATCAATTGCATGGCCGAGATCGGACTGGTAAGTTCGGCCGGGCTCGCTCTGGGCGCCAGAGGGCCGTTTTAGCCTGTGCAGCGAAGCAGGTTCGGCAAGATACGGATAAGAGGTTCCGCGCTTGCAAATCCGTGGTTTGTAGTCGATGACTGAGGAGACGCGCCGCCTCGATTCAACCTAAACGGAGAGCGGAAGCGGTGGGGCAGAGTGCCGGCTACGGAGCCGTCAGTTCAGGGGGTTCCAGCAAGCTGGTGATCTGGCTGCGGCTCAGAGCCATGTCCGACTGTAGATATCGAGCCTGTGCGCAATTAGACTTTGCCGGCGAGACCGACGGCAGGAGTTTGCTGCGCGGCCCCGGAATGAACCAGCAGTGAACGCGCGTCAATGAGGTGTTCAAGCATTGCCTGACGAGCTTCTGCGGCGTGATGTTCGCGAATTGCGACATATATTCTGCGATGGAACATAAGAGGCTGATCCAGAGAAACGCGGTCAGAAAGACGACTCATGCTGGTAAGGAGGGATCGATGAATTCCCTTGAAAAGCAAATGGCAGATCCGGTTCCCGCTGGCTCGGAAAACAGCTTCGTGAAAAGCGAGGTCGGCGTCGAGGCGCTCGCGAGTTGTCCGGCTGCGCTCCATGGCCAAAATAGCGTTACGAAGGGCTGAGATATCCTCAGCCGTGGCACGCTCAGCAGCACGAGCAGCAAGTTCCGGCTCGACGATCAGGCGAGTTTCAAAGAGCTCGTGATGGGAGAGATCATCGAGGAGCACGAGGAAGTCAATGGGTTCGTTCAGAATCGATTCGGCGCTGTCGCTCAGATAGGTACCGTCACCGACTCTCTGTGATAAGACTCCCATGATCTCGAGGACCTTGAGAGCCTGGCGCACGGAAGCGCGGTTGACACCAAACTCGCGGGCCAGGTCGCGCTCCGGAGGGAACTTCGCCCCAGGAGAAATCGTACCGCTGGCGATCATGCTTTTAATGCGGGCGATGAGTTTGGCGGTGACGCGAGGGTCCGGTTTTTGATTGGACGCCGATGCACTGGATCTCATAAGACGGGATAGACGGCCAGAAACTCAGAGGCAACTCAAACGACAAATCTACTATACTACATCGTCAGCCCGAACAGGCGGCAAATAATGGTACAGCAATTCGGCAAGGGGATGGTTGATCTGCTGCGCCGACCTTTGGTCGAAAAGACCCCGATGCTGCGTTGACCAAAGAGAACATTCGCGCCTATAATTCACCATTGCAATGGATGGACCAATACATGGACAGCAGGCATAAATTAAAGCGATCTTGTATACGCAGAAGGGGCTGGATCTGAGGGGATGAGGAATGACGAAATATGAATCGACTGCAAAAAGCGGTAGAAAAGAGTGCTTCGTCGCCGGTGCTGGGGATCGCCGTCTATTATTATGATCCGATTTTTCTCGAGATGGCCGCCCGTCTCGGATTCGGGGTGATCTGGATCGAGATGGAGCACGGCTTTATCAGTTTTACCCAAGCGGCAGACCTGTGCCGGATGGCAAAGGGATCCGGCATGCTCAGCATGATTCGCGTGGCGGACACCCGACGGGAAAATGTCTTGAAGGCGGCCGAGTGCGGCCCTGACATTATTGATGCGCCGATGATCGAGACTCCGGAAGCGGCAAGCGAGTTGATCGAGGGTGCCCGCTTTCCGCCGAGTGGCAGCCGCGGGTTCTTCAGCGTGTCCCGCGCCTTGGACTATGGGCTGGTTGACAACATAGCCGGTGAGCAAATGCGGCTAAACGAGGAGTTGTGTCTGATGGCCCAGATAGAGACGGCCGAAGCTGTCCGCCGAATCGACGAAATCTGCGCAATCCCCGGATTCGAAATTTTTATTGGCCCGTCGGACCTTTCTGCAAGTCTGGGGGTGGCCGGCCAATTAAGTCATCCAAAAGTGTTCGAAGCGGCAAAACGGATTATTACCGCAGCCAGGCGTAGCGGGAAACTAGTCGCTGTTGGCGCAGGGCCCGCGGAGTTCGGCTTCTATGCGGAACAAGAGGTGGATCTCCTCTTCTGCGGTAATGACATTGCGTGTCTGCGACTGGGAATACAGTCCATATTGCAACAGGCGAGATTGGCGGCTGAAGGAGCCCGGAGCCGATAAGGACGGCCGTTACGCGCCGGCACAAGTGATGAGGGTGGAATGGAATATCGAACACTCAAGCAAACGGAGCTACGGGTTTCGCGTTTGTGCTTCGGAACCATGACCTTTGGCAAGCCTGTGACCCAGGATGAGGCCACGCGCATGGTTGATGTGTGCCTGGACGCAGGGGTGAACTTCTTCGATACAGCAAATATGTATCAGTTGGGCGCAGCGGAGGAGATGCTGGGAGCCGCTCTGTGCGGTCGGCAAAAAGATGTTGTGCTGGCAAGTAAAGTTCGCGCCAGGATGGGTGAAGACGCTGATCAGTGCGGACTCTCAAAGAAAGCCATCTTGCGTGCGATCGAGGAAACGCTGCGCAGGCTGCGAACGGATCATCTCGATCTGTATTTTCTGCATCAGCCAGATTATGACGTACCGATCGAGGAAACACTTGAAGCGATGGAACTACTGGTGCAGCAAGGGAAGGTCCGTTACCCCGCGACGTCAAACTATGCTGCGTGGCAGGTAGTGCAGATGCTCGATCTCGCGCGCCAAAGAGGTTACAGACCGGCCGCTGTTGCGCAGCCAATGTACAACCTTCTGGCAAGAGGAATCGAGCAGGAATTTGTGCCGATGGCGGAAGCGTTCGATGTAAGCATTCTTGCTTATAATCCGCTTGCCGCAGGGCTCCTGACGGGAAAGCACAGCCAGGCCTCGATCCCAACGGGCTGCCGCTTCGACGGGAACCCGATGTATCAGGACCGTTACTGGCACGAACAGACCTTTCAGGCAATCGAGGCACTCGCAAGAGTGGCATTGCGCGCAGGGCGATCCCTGACCAGCATGGCCTTTGCGTGGCTGCTTCATCACACAGTGACGGATGGAGTTATTCTGGGAGCTTCGCGACTCGACCAGTTACAACAAAACCTCAAAGCATGCGCGGAGGGACCATTGAGCGCCGAAGTAGTACTTGAGTGCGCCGATGTCTGGAAAAATTTACGCGGGCCGACGCCGGTGTACAACCGATGAGACAAGAATGATTAAAGGAGTCGAACACATCGCCATCGCCTCATTCGAACCGCGCAAGCTGGCGGAGTGGTACGCCATGCAACTGAACTTCATGATCATCCTGGATACCGGAACGACCTTGTATCTGCAGGCAGCGAACGGCATCATCCTCGAGTTTGTGCATGCCGAAACGCACGCTGACGCTCCTCGGGTGAGGGATGCAGGGCTACGGCATATTGCGTTCTCTGTGGACGATCTCGATGCAGCAAGGAGCGAACTGCAGGGTCGAGGGGTGCAGTTTGCAGATGCCCCCATTGAATTGCCCGGCCTGCGTCTTCACTTCTTCCAGGATCCCGAAGGAAACTTCTTGCACCTTGTGGAGCGGGATATTCCCCTAGCCAATGAGACAGCGGCAAACGAAAAGGTCGGAAGCCGATAGGTCGAACCTGCACCATCACGCCATGCTCTGTATTGCTAGCCATGGCTTCCTGGTGGGAGAGCGGAGCCGGTTATCTCTCTTAGTGCACAGCAGTCGTTTCCACGGAGCAGGGCGGCTCACCGGATAGTTGACATGGCCGGAAACCGGTCATAAACCTGCGATCCTGGGTGGATCTGTGGGTGAAATCCAACATTCAAACGGGTCTCGCGGCCTCATCGAAGCCTGAGATCTACCAACGAGACCGCTTCTGGTGTCGGGAGATAACGGAGATAGTTGTCGGCTGTTCGGAGGTTCGGTCCAGCCACAGAATCAGGTCGGTTCCTTCCAGGGTGTATCGATAGCCTATACGGTACTCGTCTCCGGACAGCACGACGCCGTCGATCCGCACGCGTGGCCTGGAGCTTCCCCAGTCGCAAATGACGAACGCCGGGTTGACCATCGGCGAGTCTTTGCTGGCTTCGATTATCATAACAACCTTGTCTTTTCTAGATTGCTGCTTCTGCGTCAAGCGGATGACATAGGCCTTCTGCCCCGGATGGTAGGTTACGGTGTCGCCATCGGAAATCCGGATCAAGGGAGAATGCAGCCAAGAGCGATCCAACCGCGCAAGATATCGGACTCCTCGGTCCGTAAGTCCGAAGAGAAAATATGTGGTCTTGGTTGGTCCGGGGCCATCGATCCATGTGGCGTTTGGGTTAGGAGACATGATGGCCGAGCTCCCGAAGTGGTCAGGAAACAGGGCAAAGCGTCCGTCAGACGGGATTTGGTTCACCGGCCAGTGATCCCACACGGGGAAGTGTGAATAAAGCGGGCGCAACTCGGGAGGCCAGCCGTATGGTCCAAGCACCGTGCCTGACCGGTAAATGTAAAACGGCTTGTAATGGGACTTGAGATTGATTAGCGCAATATTTGCATCCGGAGGTTGATTAGGGAATGGAAAGATCGGAGAAACGGGCGCCCACGAATACGTCCGGCTGTCTCCCGCGCTGTTGGCGATGGTTGCTGCCCGGAGGGAAATAAAGTCTTCGGGCTTCTTCCCTGGCTCCAGCAGCAGAGTCGGCTCAGTAAAGCTGTATTTCCATTTGGTTCCATGAATCGTACCGTGCCGCACAGCAACGCCGTCAGGATAGATGTAGAAGTATTCGTCAGCCCAGTCTCCCCAGCCTGTGTAGGGGTCTACATCGGCAAAGTTTCCGAGCACATCCACGAGAGCATACCGCCAGTGCAACACGACGCGAGCCGGGCTGTTCTCGATGATGGTTATGCTCGCATGCATGTCGTGCTTATCGTTCATATGTTCAGCGGTGCCAATCTTCGTGTGGCTTTCGAAGCTCTGGTCGCTCATCCAGATTCCGTTTCCGGTGACCATATTGGGGCCGTAATTGGCGCCGCGCCAGAAGACATAGTGGACCGGCAGCGTGCCAAAACTCACTACTACATCAGAGTAAGGACCGGTCCGCCATAACCGATCCCACTGCGGATACAGTTTCAAGCTTGTATAGGCAGCCTTGAGGTG
>JASHUR010000178.1 GCA_030039895.1 Acidobacteriaceae bacterium
GGCGCTGTCCAGCCGTGAAAGAGGTTGGAGCGAACGGAGGGGGTGAGAGCAACCACTCCTCCGGAAATCGAAGAAATGGAGAAAAAGATTGACCGGACAGGAGTCCGGGCGATCATTTAGGATAGAAAGATGCGTGAAATCGTAACGTTGCAATGCCCCGTGTGCAAGGAGCGCAACTACTCGACGACGAAGAACAAGAAGACGACCACGGGCCGTCTTGAGTTCTCGAAGTTTTGTAGGCGCTGCCGCAAACACACGGCACACAAAGAGACAAAGTAGGACTGGCCGTCCAGGCAATCGTGCCCTTTCGGGCGCCTCCTGGACGTTCAGCAGAAAGAACCGGATTTCGGCCTGACTTAGGGGTGGAGTCTGAAAACAGGGGCGTAAGCTCAACGGTTAAACTGTCGGTCTCCAAAACCGAACTTGGGGGTTCGAATCCCTCCGCCCCTGCCAGGTTTTTGACCAGAAGTTACGGCGACCCAAAACGGGCGCCGGAGGAGCGGGGCGATATGCCCGTAGCAGAGAAAAAGTCCATGGCGAAAGCAGCGTCACTGACGAGCGACAAAAGCGAGCCGAATCGTATAACGGGGCTGATTACGCGCACCAGAGATTTTCTGAAGGATGTGCGCGCCGAAATGCGCAAGGTTGTGACACCTACGCGGGCCGAGGTGCAGAGCACCACGATCGTGGTTCTGGTAACAGTTTTTGCTTTTGCCGGGTTCTTTTATGTAGTGGATTCGGTACTGGACCACGCTTTGCGCGTATTGCTGCACTGGCTAGGCAGCATGTGACACAGCGTGCCGAGGGAATTTGGATGACAGAAGAAGAGATTCAAGATAACAACACGGCAACGACGCCCGAACCAACGGAGGCCCCAACCGAGCAGCTAGGCCCGGCGGCAAACGAGCAGTTCAAGTGGTACATCATTCACGCCTACTCGGGATTCGAGCGTAAGGTGCGCGAGTCGATTGAGAGCAGAGTGCAGGCATTCGGGCTCCAGAACCGCATCGGGCGCGTGATGATCCCGACCGAACCCGTCACGGAGATCGTGAACGGTAAAAAGCGGACTGTTGAGAGGGTGTTTTTACCGGGCTATGTGCTGGTCGAGATGGACCTGGACAATGACCTTTGGCACGTCATTAAGAATACCCCGCGAGTGACGGGTTTTCTGGGGACTGGGGACAAGCCGGTAGCGCTGAGCGAGGCTGAGGTCAGCTCGATATTGTTCCGCAGCGAGGTTTCCAAAGAGAAACCGCGGCTCAAGATCAAGTTCGAGAAGAATGAATCGGTGCGGATTACAGAGGGCCCCTTTGCCAACTTCAATGGCGTTGTGGATGAGGTAAATGAAGACCGCGAGACCGTGAAGGTCATGGTCACGATTTTTGGCCGCTCGACTCCCGTGGAGCTCGAGTTCGGCAAAGTTGAGAAGGTTGTTTAGCAAACAAAGTTGGGCTGTAACTAACGGCAAAACGCCGAGGCAGCCGTAAAAGAGAGGTTTTTGAGCAAATGCCACCAACAGGAAAGAAAGTACAGACGCAAGTCAAGCTCCAGATTGAAGCAGGGAAGGCCACGCCGGCTCCGCCGGTTGGTCCGGCCCTGGGCCAGGCGCAGGTCAATATCATGGAGTTCTGCAAGCAATTTAATGCGCGGACACAAAGCAAGGAGATGGCCGGGTTGATTATTCCCGTGGTCATCACTGTGTACGTTGACCGCAGCTTCACCTTTATTACGAAGACCCCTCCGGCTGCCGTTCTGCTGAAGAAGGCGGCGAACCTGGCAAAGGGTTCAGGTGTTCCAAATAAGACGAAGGTTGGAACTGTGACCGAGGCGCAGGTGCTGGAAATTGCGAAGCAGAAGATGCCGGACCTGAATGCAGCCTCCATTGAGGCAGCAGTGAAGAGCATCAAGGGAACTGCGCGGTCAATGGGTGTGGAAGTGGTCGCCTGAGTTACAGACAGGCTTGGATTGAAACAAAAATCTCGGTCCTCACGGGCCGAGATTTTTCTGTTTTGAGCGAAGCGTCCGGCGGCAAGTAAACCATCGATTATCGCCGCTTTAATGCCTCCAGCTCTTCGAGAGTTCTGGGCCAATCCTTGCCTAGCAACCGTGACAGGGCGCGATCTGCGAGAACCTGGCCATTTGTCTGGCATCGTGCGCAATAATTCGTTTCGTTGTCAGCATAACGGATACGCTGAATTCTTTCGCCGCATCGCGGGCAAGGCTCTCCATAACGTCCATGCACGGCCATATCTTTTCGGAAGGCTGTGACTTTCTCGGGAAAGCCGGCGCCGGCTTCCTGCTGGAGCCTGTTGATCCAAAGTTGAAGGGTGTCGCGAGTGGCCGTAAAGAGCCGATCCCATTCGCCCGGTTGCAGCTTATGGGTAAGCGCGATGGGGGAGAGCTGAGCTGCGTGGAGAATCTCATCAGAATACGCATTGCCAATGCCACTCACTATGCGAGGGTCGGTCAGTGCACGTTTGAGGGTACGGTTTTCAGCAGAGAGCGCGGTCTGGAATGTCTGGAGGTCGGAGGAGAATATCTCGATGCCGCCTGGGTCGACAGATTGTAGAGCCGCCTCACTGCGGAATACGTGCAATGAAGCGCGGCGCTTTGAACCAGCCTCTGTAAGGATAAGAGAGCCATCGGGAAAATCGAAGGCCGCGAGGGTATTCCGACCAGCCAGCTTCGTTCCTTTCACTTTCCAGTGAAGCCGCCCGGCAATCATCAAATGCAGAACCAGCCAGAGGTCATTATCCAGGCCGAAAGCGATACGTTTGCCGACCCGGCGGATCTCACGAACAACGTGCCCCTCAGCGTCTGCGATGGGCGGCTGCGCGGTGCGTAATAGAAATGCGCTGGCAATGCGGACATGTTCAAGCTGCTTGCCAAGAACTCGCAGCTCAAGAGCGCTGATGTAAGCAGCAACGTCAGGCAACTCTGGCATGAGTATCAGCTTGCCGGGATCGCCTCAGAGTTGCAACTGTGGAGGGCTTTGTTGGTGCCGGGGGGCGAATCCCCATGGCCCGAAGGCTCGGCGGGTTTGAGTCTGTTTTTTACGATTTTGCAGCCGGTAGCAAGCGCTCGCAAAGGCTTGAATGAGGCATTCTTGATCGGTCGCTTATGGCAGGCTCAAACTTCGCAATACGACGCAGCAAAATGTACAAAAGCGAGAGCGAACAGCCATCGAATGCGGGAGTTGCTAGAGTCCGACGGTCTCTGCAGAGAGAGGTCTTGACGTGCAATGAGCAAATTCGATCCCGAACTGCATCCGAGTTCGCCAACTTTCTCGATGATTGCGGCAAACCGATCATCATCGATGCGCAGCAGGTTTCCCTGGCCATCTCCAACGTCAAGCCGATCACATGTAAAGTAGGCATGAATTTGACGGCACGACCCCAGTGCAGTCCATCCACCCGATCGTTGCAAACAGAGAGGCGCTAACTTGGCGAAAGCTGTCAATCGTCGCTAACCTGCTGAAAGCAGAAGAGCTCCCGACATTAAAAAAGGCAGTTGCTTTTTTGTGAAATTCGACATACGCTGGATGCCAAATTTCTGATGCTCGTTTAGGCGAGCTCTATCAGAATCACGTATTAAGTTGCACTCCTCGCTGTATAGACAGCAGTACAGGGTAAGCACGCATCGCTCGGGTTCGTTGTTTATGCGCTGTCACGTTTATATAGAATTGCCCACGCCTTCAATTTGTAGTGAATCGAGTGTGAGTTGTAGAAACACAAAGAGGGGAGGCTATATAAAGGCGAATCTTATGAAAGTTTTAAAAGTAAGCGGCTTTTCCTGTTTAGACAAGTAAGGAGTTGGGTGGCACACGGATTCGAAGGGCCGGCCGAAACAGACTGCTTGTCCCAAAGAATCAATGAGTTAGAAAAACAGTTGTGCAGTTCAAGCGATTTGGAGGTCTCTGAGATGAATAAGAAGGTACTTTCGTTACTAGGTTCCCTGTTGGTTATTCTGACAGTTCTGGCCCCTTCGGCATGGAGTCAGTCGGTCACCGCAACAATCGTCGGTACTGTCACTGACTCAAGCGGCGCGGCAGTTCCCGGGGCTACGGTTAAAGCAACTTCAGTGGATCGGGGTATCAGCTATAACGCTGTGACAAGCGATGCCGGTCTCTATCGCATCTCCGAACTACCGGCGGGTAGCTACACTCTCACGATCGAGAAAGCTGGATTTGCCACCGTCTCCCAGGCGCAATTTGTCCTTACGGTCAATCAGGTTGCACGCATCAACATAACGCTTAGGGTTGGGCAGGTAAATGAAACAGTCGAAGTGACCAGCGCGGCGCCAGTTCTGCAAACGGACTCCACGCAGGTCAGCACTGTAATAAACGCAACGACAGCCGACAACCTTCCACTTGCCTCGCGCAATTATGTCCAACTTACGCTCCTGGCTCCGGGTGCTGTCTCGACCGATCCCAGCAGCTTCAATAACGGCAACAATACCGCTGGTTATGGAGGCCGCCCGCTAATCAACGGCAATCGCGAGCAGGCGAACAACTTCCTACTGGACGGTATGGACAATAACCAGGTCTCGGACAACCTGCTGGGTTACACGCCTGCACCGGATGCAATTCAGGAGTTCAACCTGATCACGAGCAACGCTCCCGCCGAGTTCGGCAACTTTGAGGGTGGCATCATCAACGCCACTATCAAATCGGGAACCAATAATTTCCACGGCGATGTATGGGAATATTTCCGCAACGATGTCCTGAATGCGAACAGCTGGTCGAACGATGTAGCTGGCCTTCCGAAAGACGCAATCCGCTGGAACATGTTTGGATTTACCGTCGGCGGGCCGATCCTTAAGGACAGGCTCTTCTTCTTCGCCGATTATCAGGGGCAGCGTTTCGATATACCGACCTCATCTTCGCCCTTTACGGTTTTCACCGCAGCTGAACGCGCTGGCGATTTCGGCGCACTTTGCAGCGCGGGCTTTAGCAGTACGGGTGTCTGCCAAGGGTCGGGTCAGCTGTACAATCCCTGTGCATCCTTCAGCGCGCCGTGCACTCCAGGATCCACTCCGGCCTCGCCGCGCAGTCCTTTTCCGTATAACAAGATCCCTGCCGCTATGATCAGCCCGGTAGCAGCAAACCTGTTCTCCTCGAGCCTCTACCCCGGACCTGTCAATGGCCAGCTACAAAACAATTCGGTGAACACCTCGCAATCCGCCGAAAACGTTGACCAGGGTGATTTGAAGATCGACTACAGAGTCGATTCAAGGGACGACATTTCCTACCGCTTCACCAGGGCATATCAGAACAATCCAGCCACGTACTCGCAAGAGTTGTATGGCAACAGCTATGCAACAACGCCGATTTACAACACAGTAGGCGACTGGACCAGAACACTGTCAAACACCCTTCTTAATGACTTTCGCTTGGGCTGGAGCCACATTACCCTCAACAGCGGCAATAGTTTTGATTCGAATGTGGGCGATGCAGGTAATACTCTGGGCATCGGGAACGGCAACCCTGCGAACGTGCCCGGCTTGCTGGGCCTGAACTTTTCCAATACCGTGGTTTCCAATCTTGGACAGGAGGAGCAGACCCAGAGTTTTGATGACCATGTCTGGCAGGCTGAAGATTCTTTGAGCTGGACTCGTGGAAGGCACAGCTTCAAATTTGGCGGCCAATGGATGCGCGAAACCCTTCTGACGTTCTATGCCGGGAATAACGGTGAGCTGGGTTATATGAATTTCAACGGACAGTTTACCGCCGTCAACTCCGCTTCGGCCGGGACCGGAACGGGCGACGGTGGCGCGGACTTTGTGCTCGGTCTCCCGCAATCATATGGCCGTGGCGTCAGTACAGGTGCTACATGGCAGCAGTTCTCGAACATCATCGGTATCTATGCTGAAGACACATGGCGAGCCACTGACACCCTCACTTTGAATCTTGGCCTGCGCTACGAAGCACACACGCCCTGGGTTGAAAGCAATAATGAACAGGCCAATTTCAATATCAACACCGGACAAATTCAACTCGCCGGTCAGGATGGAGCCAGCCGCGCGCTTTATAACGGCTTCTATGGCGGGAGGGACTTCCAGCCGCGTATCGGTTTCGCGTGGACGCCCTCAAGGCTCAATAATCGCACTGTAGTACGGGGCGCGTTCACAGTTTCCTCCTATCTTGAAGGTACGGGCACAAACCTCCGCCTCCCTCTTAATCCGCCATTCACTCCGGCAGAAATCAATGCGACTTACAACAACACTGACCTGCCTCTCACGGATACAACCGACGGCATTGTAGGCAGCGGGTCCAACGCTTCATGCGCCGCACCAGCTTACGCCTGCTATGCTCAGGCACTTCTCCGGGTGTGGGACCCCAACGTGCAGCCGGCGCTCGCGTATCAATGGAACTTGGCAATTCAGCAGCAAATTGCGAAGGGCACAACCTTCCAGATTGGGTATGTTGGGCAAAAGGGCACTCACCTGATGGTGCCGTTCGACTATGGCCAGAGGGTACTCCTCCCGAATTCGTCCTGCGGTACACCGCCGTGTACAGCGAACAGCCCTTATTTTGCTAAGAACTTGACACTCTATAGCGTTCTAGGCAACCCAGCTCTGACTGACAGTAATGGAAACCCTCTGTCAGGGGATAATAATGGAATCAACGAAGGGGCAACTATCTCGGGTACGAAGTCAAATGGGAATATGGAGTACAACTCCCTGCAAGCCATCCTGCAGAAGGAAATGTCCTACGGGCTTCAGGGACAAGTCTCCTATACGTACTCCAAATGCATGTCTGACAGCACTGGATATTACGGAGCATGGAATAATGCCGTGAGTGCTTCGGCGTACTGGCAGAATGTCTATGATCAGAGAGCGGAGTGGGCGCCTTGCTACTACGACGCCACTCACGTACTGTCTGCGTATGCTGTTTACCAGCTGCCCTTTGGACATGGCAAGCAATTTGCCAGCGGCGTCCGCAAGTCTGTCGATGAAGTGATCGGCGGCTGGGCGGTGAGCCCGATTGTGTCGTTCCGTACCGGCTGGCCGATGACGATTTACGGTGCATCGGACAACTCGGGTACCTTCAGTCGTGGAGCCCGGGCGGACTGCAACTCCCTGCCATCCATCGAAAATACTCCAATCCCAGGGGTAGGCACCCAGTGGTTCACCAACAATGGCAACTTCACTCAACCAGCAGTTGGCACGTTTGGAAACTGTTCAGCGCAGCTCGGAGGACTCCGCACGCCGCGTTACACTGATGTCGACGCGAGTATCCACAAGGATTTCGCGCTGACAGAACGGTTCCGTCTGCAATTCCGCACCGACTTCGTCAACGCCTTCAACCACGTTCAATACAATGCTCCGGCCGATTCAATCGGACAAACGCTAGGGCAGATTACCAGCGCTCAACCACCCAGGAACATCCAGCTGGCCTTAAAGCTCTACTATTGACAAATCAAACCACCACGTACAATCGCTGATACAGGCGCAGATTGCGCCTGTATCAGCGATTTGTTATTTTGGATTGAAATTCCTTTGAGAAGCAGTTTGCGCAGAAATGTGTAGCTACTGGGTCAAATCATCCGCCGTTTTTTTCTTGTCAGTCGCCGCGCTTTTTGGATTCAGATCCACTGCTCAGCACACCGGACCTGCTATACCGGCGACCAGTATTCCACCTCAACAAGCCATCACCCTGGCCAAACAAGGCCACTGTCGTGAATCAATTTCCGCCCTCAAGCGGGCTATGGCGGCTCAGGTTCCTGCGGAAACTCGAAAGCTCGCCGGCGTACTCGGAATTCGCTGCTCTCTTGCCATAGACGATCGACCCGCCACCCTGGATTTCATCCGCTTACTCAGCAGAGATTTCGGCCACGATCCCGATGTACTGTATGTCATTGTCCATGCCTATTCCGACTTATCGACGCGCACAGCCCTGGATCTCGCTCGATCTGCGCCGCAATCCACCGCGGCTCACAAATTGAACGCGGAAGCGCTGGAAGAACAGGGCAGGTGGAAACCGGCAGAACTTGAATATGAAGAGATACTCAAGAAACACCCTGATGCCCGTGGTATTCATTTTCTGCTGGGCAGGTTGTTGCTCTCGGATCCCGATGGCGGACCGGACGCTCCGGCCCGCGCCAAACAGGAGTTCCTAAAAGAACTTCAGATCGATCCCGGTAATGCCGACGCAGAATACATCCTGGGAGTACTCGCGCAGCGTGCCCAAAACTGGGACGAAGCGATTGCCCGCTTTTCGCAGGCAGCAAAACTCGATCAGAATTTTGCCGAAGCTTACCTCGGGTGGGGAGTTTCCCTGCTCGGCGACAAGAAATATGCAGAGGCAATCGCCCCATTGAAGCGCGCTGAGCGCCTGACACCCAGAAATCCCGACATCCACAATGCGCTGGCGACCGCTTTGGTGAGAACCGGGAACAAGGCCGAAGCAGAAAAGGAATTTGCGATTCTCCGGAGCCTCAGTTCTTCGGACCACTCCGGCACACCTGCGGGGGATCAACCGCAGTAACATTTTCATTACCTTCTTTGGTGTATTCCATCTCAGACTCAGGGATATCTGGACATAGGCCGCACAGAAGCGATGAATCAGATTTGCACAGCGCGATTGACACGGCGGCAATTTGTGTCACAGATGATCGCAAGCGCCTTCCTGATCGCGCAGCGTCCGCTCTTCGCCTTGACTGGCGCAACACAGTTTCCTTTCGTTGTGGTTCCGCCTGAAGCAAGCGGCATCAGGTGGATGCACACATCGGGGAAATCCCCTGAAAAATATCTTCCGGAAAGTTCAGGGCCAGGGTGCGCTTTTCTCGACTACGACAATGATGGCTGGATGGACATTTATCTCGTAAACAGCGGCAAGTGCGACTTCTACAGCCCTCCCAAGCCGCTCCGCAACGCGCTGTATCGCAATAATCGGGATGGAACCTTCACGGACGTAACGGAAAAAGCAGGTGTTGCCGCTGGGGGGTACGGCCAGGGAGTCGCAGTTGGCGATTATGATAACGACGGTCTGCCCGACCTATACGTTACGCAGTACGGGAGAAACATCCTCTACCACAATAACGGCGATGGAACCTTTACCGATGTGACGGAGAAAGCAGGAGTGGCGGCTCCGGGATGGTCATCGAGCGCGGTATGGTTTGACTATAACAATGATGGATTACTCGATCTTTTTGTCTGCCAGTTTGTCGAGTTCAGCAAAGAGTTAAACAAGCCATGCGGCATCCATGAGGATGGCATGCGGCACTACTGCATTCCTACGGTTTACACGCCTATGCCAAGCTGGCTTTTTCGCAACAACGGTGACGGCACGTTCACAGATGTTAGTAAAGAGTCGGGCATCGCCAGTCAATTGGGGAAAGCGTGGGGAGTGGTAGCCACCGACATCAATAACGACGGCTTGTTGGATCTTTTTGTGAGCAACGACACCGTTCGGAATTTTCTTTTCCTTAATCGCGGAAATGGGAAGTTTGAAGAAATCGGGGAGATCGCTGGCGTAGCCTATAGTGCCGACGGACGCACTCGGTCAGGTATGGGCGTGGACTCCGCGGATTATGATCAGGACGGCTTCATGGATCTTTTCGTCGCCAACCTTGATCGCCAATCGTACTCGCTTTACCGCAACAATCATGACGAAACGTTCGACGATGATGGCGACCAGACCGGCATTGCCGCTGCTACCTATTTAATGAGCGGCTGGGGACTTAAGTTCTTTGACTTCGATAACGATGGAATTCTGGATCTATTTTTGGCGAACGGAAACCCCGACGATTTAATCGACCGAATCCACTCACAGGTGACATATGAAGAGCGTCCCCTCCTATTCCAGGGCACCGGCAAGGGGCTCCGCAATATAAGTCAGCAGAGCGGGCCAATCTTCGAGCAGCCGCTTTCGGCGCGCGGATTGGCGATTGGCGATTTCAATAACGACGGCGCGATTGACGTTCTCATTGGAGTCAATGACGGCGCCCCGGTCCTGCTGCGAAACACGGCCAGTGCTCAGAATCACTGGCTCGGAATCAAGCTCGTCGGGACCAGATCGAACAGGGACGCGATTGGAGCGCGGATTACATACCAGGCGCAGGACTTAAAACAGGGCCGGATGAAAGTGGGGGGCGGCAGTTATCTTTCGAGCCATGATCCTCGCATGGTTCTTGGCATCGGCAAGCGCTCAAAGTTGGATTGGGTTGAAATCAAGTGGCCACTGCCTGGCGGTAAAACTGAGCGTTTTACGGATTTGCCCATCGACCGTTACATCACGATTATCGAAGGCCAGAACAAATGGACGTAAGCTCGACCAAGAGATCCGCGCTGCCGACTTTGGACGACAATAACACGCAAATGCCGCTTAACAACGGATAGTCCCGGCTGCCAACTTTAGGGATCCCTTCGGCCTATTGACTTCAGGTGAACTGCCCCCTTGTTTTAGTCCGGGCAAGTGAAAGTGCTCGTGGTTGAGTTTAGCAGAGCGAATTAGGGAGGATATGATGGAGAGCAACTTCTTAGGGAAGGTTATTTCGATTGCAGGTGGAGCTGGAGGGTTGGGCCGGGCCATTACTCTTCTTGCGCTCGGGCAGGGTGCGCGTGTGGTGGTTCCGTATCTACGCGAAGAAGAATTTGCAAGTCTGGAGCGAGCTGCGGGTGATGTGCAGAATCAGCTGGCTGGGTTCAGTACGGACGTGACTGATCCGGCTGCAGCGGTGAAGCTTGTTGAGCAGACTCTGGCGCGATTTGGGCGCCTGGACGGGCTTGTGAATGCAGTAGGAGGTTATGCCGGCGGGATTGCGCTGTGGAAGACGGATGCTGCGACGTTTAATCGAATGATTGATCTGAATCTGCGTTCGGCTTATGCGCTGACACATGCGGCGGTGCCTGTTTTGCTTGCGCAAAAGCGAGGCGCAATTGTGAATGTGTCGGCAAAGGCTGCGTGGGACCATGCGGCGGGAGCATCGGCGTATGCGGCTACAAAGGCAGCGGCGATCGCGCTGATGGATTCCTTGGCTGCCGATCTCCGCGGCACTGGGGTGCGGGTGAATTCCATTCTGCCGAGCATTATTGATACGCCAGCCAATCGTCAGGCTATGCCTGATGCGGATTTTTCGCAATGGCCGAAGCCAGAGGACATTGCGAAGGTGGTGCTGTTTCTGTTGAGTGACGAAGCGTGCGTGGTCCATGGCGCCTCGGTTCCGGTGTTTGGAAATGCGTAGAGATATCGATGCTGGAAAAATAGCGGATGGTCCAGGCGCCGATTCAGTTGCGTCACGGGCCATCCATGTCAAGAACGTCTAGTCCGCGGCTATGGTGCTTTCAGGCGTGCTGGTAGCGGAGATGTCCTTATAGAGCGATCCTTCCTTCATAATGACGTGCAGGTTCTTTTCGTGCACAACCAGGTCGAGGTCTTTGAGCGGGTCGCCGTCGACCAGGAGGAGGTCGGCGATGAAGCCTTCCTTAATCTGACCGAGTTCGTCTCCCATGCCCATGACCTGTCCGCCGATGCGTGTACCGCACTGCAGTGCCTCACTGGGAGTGAAGCCGAGCAGGTTGACGAAGTGCTGGAGGTCGCGCGCGTTGTCGCCCTGCGGCGATTGAGCGAAGCCATAGTCCCCGCCGATAAGAACGCGAACGCCGCGTTTACGAAGCTCGGTGTAGACCGCAGCGGTTGTGTCAATGGTGCGCTGCATTTTGCGTCCCACTTCGGAGTCGCGGTAGAAGCCAAACTTCTCGCCCTCATAGAGCGTGCAATAGATGATGCCGATGGCGGGGCCGACAAAGATACGGTCTTTGACGGACTCGAGCAGATCGATGGCTTCTTCGTCGGCGGACTCGCAGTGATAGATCACGTCGATTCCGTTGCGGACAGCGCGCTTTACGGACTCTGCCGCGCGGGCATGGCAGTTGACCCGTTTGCCGAAGTCGCGAGCGACGCTAACCGCGGTCTGAATCTCCTCTTCGCTCATGACGGTGAGGCCGCCGTGCGCTGCGGGGCTGAGGTCGTCTCCAGAGATATTGAGCTTGATGTTGTCCACACCTTCGCGGCAGCAGAGGCGGACGGCTTTGCGAATCTCATCCTTACCGTCGGCAATAAGGCCGAAGCTCTCGTAATACATGTGGGCCTTGCGCTCGTCGCCGAGGCCGCCGGTAACGGTGATCTCCGGGCTGCCAGCGCGCATGCGTGGGCCGGGGAACTCTCCTGCATTGATTGCGTTGCGCATGACAACATCGAGTCTCAGCTTGGATGTAGCCGCGCTGTACGCACTAGTGAATCCATGGTCGAGAAGAGTCTTGGCGTTGCGCGCCGTAAGCAGCATGTGCTCTTCAGGCGGAATGTTGCCGAGGTCGGAGTCGTTTACCGCTCCGCCGAACGAGATGTGCGCATGGCCTTCGACCAGGCCGGGCATCAACGCTCGGCCTTTGGCCTCGATTACGATTGCGCCATCGACTGCAAGGCGCTCGGGCTTGCGCGCAATGGCTTTGATTCTGGCACCTTCCACCAGCACGTCACCGGGAAATGCATCGGCACCGCTGCCGTCCCAAATGCTGGCGTCGCGAAATAGAATTGGTCTCATACCATCATCTCCATATCGTTTGTTTACACCGGCCTATTGGTCGGCGACATAAGCACCGATGCGACCGGCGAGGCCGGGCGACAATCGCGCGATTACCAGGCCGTAGATTGCGGATAAGGCGAGAACGCCCAGCGCGAGCCACGGAAATATGTTGTAGGGCCACGTTTGGCCAGGCTGAATGAGGCCCCAGAGCGGAAAGAGCATGACGACAGTCCCGGCGACCGGCAACAGAATGTGACGAAGAACATCAAGCTCGCTGCGGCGATGGCGAATGACGTAGAGCGGCAAAGCGAGATTGGTGAGCATGTAGGTGAGGATGATGGGTATAGTGCCCAGAGTTCCTGCGTATCCGAAATACTTTAGCGGTGCAACGTTGCCGATGAGGCCAAATCCGAGGATGAGTGAAACGGCAATGACAAGAAATATCCAAATAGCGCTGTGCGGCGTTTGATGCCGTGGATGAATTTTGCCTAGAAATTCAGGGAGCAGGCCTTCGCGGCCAGAGCTAAAGAGGATGCGTGCCTGAGAGTTCACCAAGCCGATTAGCGAGCCGAGGATGCTGGTGACTCCTGCGACATAGGCTACGGCGAGCAGTGAGGGGGCGGAAATGCGAAGGCCGTCAATGAAAGGAATCTGCGCTGTGCCGAGGGAATGCACGTTCATGCCGAAACCAGCTTCCGTAGCATAGGCCAGAAAGATGTAGAAGATGCCGATTGCGAGTGTTCCGGTGATGAGTGCGCGTGGGATGTTGCGGCGCGGCTTTTCTGTTTCTTCAGCGAGAGAAGCAGAGTTCTCCCATCCGATAAAGAGATAAACGGCGAGAGGGAAGCCTGCTCCAAGTCCGGCGAGACCTCCAGTGAGGTTGTAAAACCGGAATGGCGCGAAGGTGAGTGAGTGCGCATGGGTGGCCATCATTAGAATGCTGCCAAGGACGAGAAGTCCGGCTTCGAAGTAGAAGAAGACTCCGGACCAGAAGGTGGAAAGGCTGACACCGCGCATGACGAGCCAGCCTGTTCCGGCTGAGATAAGCACGGTTAGGATGACCCAGTTGATGGATATGTGGAGGAATGTTCGCAGCGTCTCGGAGATCCAGACTCCAGCGATGGAGACGACGGTTGAAGCGGCGACGATGTAGCCAAAGGTCAGGAAAACAGATACGGCCGCGCCGATGGAAGGACCAAAGGCTTTGCCCGTGAAGGTTACGAATGATCCGGTTGAGGGCGTGAAGCGAGAAAACTGTGCGATGGTGTTCGTGAGAAATAGAATGACCACCATCGCGGTGAAGATGGTTAAGGGAGCTGCGATTCCGGCGCCACGAGCAATGACCGCAAAGCCAAAAAAGAAGCTCATGGCGGGAGCAATGCTGGCGAGCGTAGTTGCAACAATGTGACTAAGCGAGAGCGCATTCCGGCGCAGCCGCGTGTCTTCGGTCTGCGTGCTGGATACGGTTCCGCTCATTGGCATCATTGCTCCCGCGTTGACCTTAAGCTTCAGTTGAAAGCATTTGTGCTTTGTGCTGCCTACTCATCCACAACGGTGTTGCGCAGTACTCCAATTCCTTCTATCTCGATTTCGCAGACGTCGCCGTGCTTCATATAAAGTTGTGGCTTGCGGGCAAAGCCAACACCGGCCGGTGTGCCACTGACGATGATGTCGCCGGGTGAAAGCGTCAAGGCTTCGCTCAGAATTGCGATCAGCTTTGCAGCGCTGAAGATCATGTCACTGGTTGAGGCATCCTGAACAACGGTGCCGTTAAGGCGGGTTTGAAGGTGCAGACCTGTGCCGCCAGGGGGCAACTCGTCGGCGGTGACGAGCCAGGGGCCGAATGCGCCGGTGGCGTCGAAGTTTTTTCCAACGGTCCATTGCGGAGACTTCATCTGATAGTCGCGTATGGAAGCATCGTTGAAGATGGAGTATCCAATGACATGCTTGAGCGCGTCTGCTTCAGCAATATGGCGTCCGCCAGTGCCGATGACTACAACCATTTCGCCTTCGTAGTCGAGCTGTGTGGATGCTTTGGGTCGAATGATGGGTGAGCCTGCCCCGATGAGGCTGGAGGTGAAGCGAGTGAAGATAGTTGGATAGCTGGGCGGGGTAAAGCCGCTTTCAAGCGAATGGTCGACATAGTTGAGGCCAACGCAAATGATTTTGCCAGGAGTCTGAATGGGAGGAAGAAGCTGAACCTGGTTGAGGTTGATAACGGGGCCGTTCTTGAGAACAGCTGCAGCGGTATCGAGAGCTTCAGAGCCTTTGGCGATGAGAGAGCCCAGTGAGCCTGGATATTCTGAATTGCCGTCGAAGAATCCGTGGAAAACCCCGTCGGCACCAGCAACTGCCAGCCCCTTTTTGCCCCCACTTGTGAATGCTGCAAATCGCATGAATTAACGCCTTTGAATTGGTTTATTGAGGTGATGATTAAGTGCTGAAGCGTCCTGGACACTAGCTTGGCTCTCGCTTGCAACTGTTGTGTCGAGTGCCATGCGGATTGCGCCATATAGTTGAGCGTCCGCTCCCAAAATGCTGCAACTGACCTGGCAGTGTGCGCGATCCTCGCGCTGGCGGAGGACTTTCTGAACCGCATTGCTGAGAGCCGGATGCAGGCCCACAGTTCCGCCGAGGACGAAGAGCGGGCAGCTGAGGATAAGCGACACGTTATAGAGGGCATAAGCAAGGAGCCGTGCGGACTGTTGCAGAATTGCGAGCGCCAATGGATCGCCGTCCTCCTGCATCGCATGATCAAAGATCTGGGTTGCCGTCAGTTCTTTGGGCAGGCGAGTCTTTTCCGGGCTCCATGCGCGCAGCCACTGATTCCTGATACCTTCACCGCCTGCAAGGCTTTCGAGTGCTCCGGGCTCTCCCGGTCCGGCTGGTTCCTCTTGGGTTCCGGGAACGAGCATGTAGCCAATCTCGCCTGCCGTCCAATCCATGCCGCGAAATGGAGCGCCATTCAGGATGAATCCTGCACCGATGCCAGTACCGACAGCAAGAAATATAAAATCCTTTGCCCCTTGCGCAATGCCCGCGGAAAATTCGCCCAGCGCGGCGAGATTTACATCGTTATCGATTGCTGCGGGAATGCCGAGGGTGGATTCAAGCATCGCCTGTAATGGAACGTTGCGCCAGCCGAGCAGATATGACGTGGCTATGACGACTCCAGCGTTTACGTCTGTAACGCCCGGAGCACCGGCCGCGACCGCGCGCAGATCGCTGCGCGACAGGTTCTTCTCTTCAAGAAGCTGATCGATGGCTTGCTGAATCAGGTCTACGACCAATTGAGGGTCGCGCGTACCTGCGGTTGATGCTGACCGCCTGGCAACGATGGCTCCGGATGCGTCTGCAAGCGCCACACGCAGGTTGGTAGCGCCAATATCTACGCCGACAACATAGCCGGTGTCATGCTGAGTACGTGGTTTTTGTCCAAGTACGCCGGGGTAGGAATGTTGCACCATCTTAAAGATTGCCCTCGGAAATTCAGGTTATTACACGCGTTGTATCGCGTCGGTTATACTGCTGCGCTCGTTGCGGCGCTGATGCTTTCCAGTTCACGCCCCTTGGTTTCCGGGATGATGAACCGCGTAAACAGCAGCGTCAGGATGCAAAACACACCATAGATGCCAAAGGTGAGCGAGTTGCCAGCAGCCTTGATAAGAGAAAGGAATGTAAGAGAAACAATAAAGTTTGAGATGCCAGAACCCAGAGTCGCCGCGGCAACTCCTCGGCCTCGCAGCCGCAACGGAAAGACTTCGGCGACCAGAATCCATGCGATTGGCCCCATACTGGCTGCGAAGCATGTGATGTACAGCATTAAGCACACGGTAGCGAGCATGCCCAGGGAGGCTCCCAGGGCTGCTTGAAAGTGGAACGCCACGGCAAGGGTGAAGAGGGAGACGGTCATTCCGCCGACACCAGCATAGAGAAGTGGCTTGCGACCGATGCGGTCCACCAAAGCCAGAGCGATCACCGTAGCAAGAACATTTGTAATTGCGACCAGCAGAGTGGCGAAGATGGCGTGGGTGTTCGAGGTGATACCGGCCATGGTAAAGATTTGCGGGCCGTAATAGATGATGGTGTTGATTCCGGTGACCTGCTGAAGAATGGTGAAGCCAACGGCAATGACGAGTGAGCCGCGCACAGCAGGGCTCCAGAGAGCGCTCCAGCGGGTTTCCACCTGCGTTGCCAGGCCGTTGCGGATGTCATCGAGCAAGAGCTGCGCACCCGCTTCATCGGTATATGAATCGAGTACACGCTTTGCGTCTGCCACGCGATTTCTTGAGAACAGCCAACGTGGGCTTTCGGGAAGCGTGAGGATCATGAGCAGGAAGATGATTGCGGGGACTGCTCCAATGCCGAACATCATTCTCCAGGCATGCTGCCCGGCGAGCCAGTAGCCTACGAGATCGGCGATGGCGATACCCAGAGTGAGTGCAAATTGGTAAAGCCCGATCAGCCTGCCGCGCGATTGCGGCGGCGAAAGCTCAGAGACATATACGGGCGCGGTGACTGAGGTGAATCCGATGGCAATGCCAAGCAGCATGCGAGCGACGATCAGGGTGCCGACGTTGGGCGAGAGCGGGGCGAGAATTGAGCCAAAAATGAAGACTGCGCTACCCCATAGGAGTGTGGCTCTTCTTCCGATACGGTCGGCGATGGCCCCGCCATAGATGGCCCCAAACATGGCTCCAACGAGCACAATGCTTACGACCAGTTCCTGCATTTTGGTCGATAGGTTGAATGTACTGCGCACAAAAATAAGCGCTGCGGCTATGATTCCCATGTCGTAGCCGTACAGGATGCCCCCCAGCCCGGCAATGAAGGATACCTGCCAGATAAAGCCGCTTCTTACCTGCGGATTCACATTGTTTTTATCTTGCTGCAAGCCTTTACCTCGCCGGAATGGTAGTCTCTAAAGGGACATACTTAACAACAGTAACAAACTCTGTACCGCTGGTCGAGGAATTCAGATGAGCCAAACGACGTCAGCCCCGCGTTGGATTTCAGGCATTGAACCGCCGGAAGAGCTATTGAGCGCGAACGGGACCCAGATTCTGGAGCTTGAGTGCCGCCAGCAACCTGAGCAACTGCATAAAATCATTAGTGCTTACAGCAAAGACGAGGAGGTTCGAGCCGAGCTGAAGGCGCTTTGCAGCCTGGCAAAAGCAAAAGGGCCGGTGATGTTTATTGGTATGGGGGGCTCCCTCTGTTCAGCGATCAGCGGGTCCATAATGCTGCAGAGCCATGGCCGCTCATCGTTTTCGGTGGATGCAGGGGAGTGGCTGCATTACGGTTCTTTCGTGTGGCAGGATGCTGCTGCATCAATCTTGCTGACCGTGTCAGGCGAGAGCGCAGAGTTGGTTGAGCTGCTCAAGCGCATGGGAGGAGAGCGACTGGGTCTGATTTGCAACAACACAGCTAGTACCTGTTGGAAGCTGGCACAGCACAAGTTGCCGATTCTGGCAGGGCCGGAGTATGGCAATGCGACCAAGACATATACGAATGGCACTGCGGCAGCGATCATTCTTGCTTCGGAGATGCTGTGCTACCGCTGGGAAGAGGATGCCCTGAGGGCGCTGGAGGTTTTTGCGGGAAGTCTGGATCGCATTTTTGGGATGCGGAAGCAGATGGAAGAATTCTGGCGCGGTACAGTGAATACCGAAGTGATTGGGCGCGGTTCGGCGTACGGAGCTGCGGTTATGGGGGCGCTGACGATTCGCGAGATGAGCGGACATCGGGCTGCACCGCATACTGGTGCGGGCTTCAAGCACGGTCCAAATTTAGATGTGAATGCCTCACACCTGGCAGTGATCTTTGCGCTGGGGCGCACAGCTGGGCTTGGCGTGAAGCTTGCGCAGGAGTGCAATCGGCGAGGAGGTAAAGTGATCCTTGTATCGAGCGAGGACCACGCGCGCAGTGATTGTTTATTCCCGGTAAAAATAGACGCAGTGCCTGAGCCTTGGGAGAGCGTCACTTCCATTCTTGTGGCTCAGGCGCTCACGCTGGGCATTATCGAACAGATCGGTTGCAGGCTGCCACCGCGCTTCCAGTATGGCGTAATGGAGCAGTAGACCTCTGCGGCAAATTTGAAATAGTAGCTAGTTGATGGTGAAGAAGAAGTCATTTCCGATCGGCAGGCCATCTGTCCTGCGGCGTACCAACGCTTTGAGCATACTGGCGCTTTTGCGCGAGGCCGGCACTTGCTCGCGTGCGGACCTGGTTCGTGCATCGGGGTTGAGTGCTCCGACTGTGACGAATGTTGTAAAGGACCTGCTTGCCGCGAACCTTATAGAGCCTCTTGGCGAAGGTGAATCCAGTGGCGGGCGCCCACCAGACATGATCCGGTTTAAGGCAAGGCGCGGATGCGTTCTTGCTGCGCAGATTACTTCTGATGACATTCAGTTTCTGCTTGCCGATCTTGACGGGAATGAACTAGGGAAGCTGACACTGTCGCTGGCGGACAAGAAGACGACGCCCGAAGCCGTTTGCGGGTATATCGGTGAAGGATTGCGAACCTTGCTGCGCAAGCAAAGAATGACTCGCGATCAGCTGTTGGTGGTTGTGGTTGGGGTTCCCGCAATCACAAATGTGGAAGAAGGCGTTGTGCTTGCGATCAGCACACTGCAGGGCTGGCGCTCGGTCAAGCTGCGCGCGATGCTGCATAAGATTGTGGATTGCATGGTCATTGTGGAGAACGACATCAATCTGGCTGCGCTGGGCGAGAGATACCGTGGAGCTTCGCGCAACGAGACAGATTTCACCTACATAAGCATTGGCAAGAATGTGGGCGCGGGTATTGTTCTTAACGGGAAGATTCATCATGGAGCGCAATGGTCTGCTGGTGAGATTGCGTATCTGCGCTTGCCAAACACGTCCCGCAAGCAGCTGACAATCTTTGAATTCGGCGAACTGGAGTCTGTCCTGACGAGTTCAGGAATCCTGGAGAGTTGGCGTGAGGAGACAGGCGAAGGCCGTCCCGCGATCAGCAGCGCTTTGCAGGTTCTGGACCTGGCGGAGGCCGGAGATGTGTTGGCAGAGAAGATTGTGCAGTACCGTGCAAGTATTGTTGCCGATATTGTTTTGAACCTTTCGTTGATTCTTAATCCGGCATTGATTCTTCTGGGCGGAACAATTGGCGAACATCCGGCCTTATTGCGCGGAGTGCAACAGCAGCTGGAAGGTAGCGAGTTTGGCGTTACGCGCGTACTTGCCGTCACGTTGGGAGATGCGGCTGTGCTGTGGGGCGCGATTATGCTTGCGCTGGAGTTTGTTCCCGAGGTGCTCTTGCCACCTGCTCCTCAGTAATGGCGTGTATCAGGGCATGCACCCTGACCCGATGTTGAGACACTTCAGATGCTTTTCGGAGACCTATTTTGAAAAAGCCTGTGCATTTTCTTGCTGTACTCTCGTTGTCTGCTTTCTCCTTTGTAGCCTTCGGCCAGTCGAATCATGGGATTCCTGCGGCAGCGTGGCGCAGGCCAATCGGGCTGCCTCTTGCGAATGCGGGTGTGGCCAGAGAAGCAGGAGGCATCGACGACGGTTACTGGCAGGGAGCACCTGTTGGGGGGTTCGGCTCGGGGACATTTTCGCGGACTTATCGCGGCAATTTTGCGCGCTGGCATATCAAGGCAGGCGTGAATAAGTATGAGGTCAGCTATGCGAATCAGTTCGCGATGTATCAGCGCGCGGAAGGAGAGCCGCGTGTTGCGCAGGTGCTGGTGACGAATCATCCTGAGCATGGCGAGCTGTCGACCTGGAATTGGAATTATCCGGTTGGAGCGGGAGAGTATGCCGCGCTTTACCCCAAGTCCTGGTATGACTACCGCTGGAAGAAGTTTCCGGTGCATGTGGTGCTTGAGCAGTTTTCCCCTGTTCTTCCGAACAACTACCGTGAGTCAAGCTATCCGGTTGCGGTGTATCGCTGGCATGCGGACAATCCCACGAACAAAACTGTAACGGTTTCGCTGATGCTTTCCTGGACCAACATGTCTGGATGGTTCCGTACTTTTACCAGCAATTTCAACGGTGCCCCGAACCAAGGGAACTTTGACGAATACCGAAGTGAGACGATCAGTCCTGACGAGCAGATGAAGGGGGTCGTCTTCGACCGCAAGCGTGCGGGTGTTGCGCCCAACGAGTGGGATGGAGAGTTTGCGATTGCGGCGCTGCAAACGCCAGGAGTTGAGGTCAGCTATCAGACAACATTCCAGGCAATGGGCGATGGTCATGCTGTGTGGTCGCACTTTGCGAAGGATGGAACGCTGGCTGACGACAAAACTTCATGGGTGAGCGACGGAGAGAAGCTTGCAGGGGCGATTGCTGTGCGATTTACGCTCAAGCCGGGTGAGCACAAGGTGGTTCCAATGGTGATTGCCTGGGACTTTCCTGTGGTCCAGTTTGGTGAAGGGCGCAAGTGGTTCCGCCGTTATACCGACTTTTACGGAACCAGCGGCAGAAATGCCTGGAAGATTGCTCGCGATGGCCTGCTGCATGGAGCCACATGGAGCAGCGCGATTGATGCCTGGCAGGCCCAGTACATAAACGACACGAGCGAACCGCTGTGGTTCCGCGGGATGCTGTTCAACGAGCTGTATATATTAACGGATGGTGGCAGTTTTTGGGGGCGCGAAGAAGGCGCCGATCCGGAGACATCGCCTTCATTTGCATTGCTCGAGTGCTACGACTATGCCTACTATGCAACGCTCGACGTGCGCTTTTATGCGTCGCTGCCTCTTCTGAAGTTCTGGCCTGCTCTCGACAAGCAAGTGCTGCGCGAATTTGCAGCCACGGTTCCGAAGGAATGGCCGGAAAAGGGACTTTGGGTGTGGAAGACGCAGCTGACGGGGAAGCCTGTTCTGCATAAGCGAAAGAAGATTGGCGCTGTGCCACACGATCTTGGAGTGCCTGCTGGTGATCCATTCATCTCAGTCAACGAGCCTGGATGGCAGGACACCAATGACTGGAAGGACCTGAACTCGAAGTTTGTGCTTATGGTGTATCGCGATTATGTGCTCACCGGCCGAAATGACAAGGCATTTTTGCGCGAGACCTGGCCAGCGGTGCAGGATGCGATTCAGTATCTGCGGCAGTTCGACCATGGAGGAGGGATTCCGGAGAACAGCGGCTATCCTGACCAGACCTACGACGACTGGGTGGTCAAAGGCGTCAGCGCATATTCCGGTGGGCTATGGCTGGCGGCGTTGCGAGCCGCGGAGGAGACGGCCCGCATACTTGGAGATACACAGGCGGAGATGGAATATCACGAGTTGTTTCTTAAGGGGCAGAAAACTTACATCCACGAGCTATGGAATGGGAAGTATTTCCGCTATGACACAGAGCCTGCGAATCAAAATGCGATCCAGGCGGATCAGCTTGCAGGGCAATGGTATGCCAATATGCTTGGCCTGGGCGATCTGGTTCCGCACGCGATGCAGGTGTCTGCACTACAGACCATCTATGACCACAATGTGATGGAGTTTGGAAATGGAAAGATGGGCGCCGTGAACGGCATGACGACGAACGGCACCATCGTCGATAATCCTGAGGGCAAAGAGGTTTGGGTGGGAACGACCGAAGCATATGCTGCTCTGCTTAAGAGCGAGGGGATGCAGGCCGAGGCGTACAAGACGCTGTGGGGCCTATACCAAGTGATCTACGAGAGCAAGGGCTACTGGTTCCGGACGCCAGAGGCGTGGGACGTTAATGGGAACTTCCGGGCGTCTATGTATATGCGTCCGGCGGCTATATGGGCCGTGGAAATGGCGAAGCCGGTCCACTGATTGCTGAATGGGCGTTCAGATGAGACTCAGGCCGAAGCAATTAGCGTGCTGCATCCTGAGCGACATTAACCGTGGTGATGGCCGGTTCGCCGAAGTTGGCAGTAAAAACCTTTTGTGCTGCTGGATCAATCGCGAGAGCGTACGGATTTTTCCCAGTTCTATAGGCGCCGATGATCTTGTTGGTTGCACCGTTAATTGCGGTGATGCTGTTGCCGTGGACGTTGGCTACATAAATGCGGTTATGAATCTCGTCAACTGCGACGTCCTGAGGGTGGCTGCCAACGGGCAGAGTGGCAACAACCTCGTTCAACTTTAAGTTGATAACGCTGACAGTCTGGGAGCCATAGTTCACTGCGTAAAGCATTTGTGTGCGAGGGTTGACCGCTACGGAGCAGGGAATTGAGCCGACCGGAACGATATGGACGGCGTGTGTCTGCACATTCAATTCAACGATGTTGTTTGTTCCTGTGTGGCCAAGGTAGAGCGTCCTGGTCACAGGATTGAAAGCCATTCCCCAAAGATGCGTGCCTACGTTGACCTTCGTCATTGCTCCGGTGGAAGCGTTAACGATGCGAATGTCGGGGTCCTCGTAGGTCATGAGGAAAATGGTATTGGTATGAGGGTCGATGATGATTCCATCTGCGCTGCCAGTTTTGAAGCGACTGACGGTGTTTGTGGCTCCATCGATGACGATCAAAGCATCGCTGTAGGTGTTTGCTACGTAGATTTTGTTAGTGGCCGGATCTGCGGCGACGACATAGGGGTTTGAGCCAGCGCGGATTTTAATGGTCGCAATGACCGCATCCTCCTTGCCGTCGATCACGGTGACAGAATTGCTGTTCGCATTGACGACGTAAATCCGGTTGGTGCGTGGATTTACGGCGAGAGCAATGGGGCTCATTCCGACCTTGATCGTGTGAGTTGCGCCGGTTCGCTCGTTTGTAACGACCACCCTGTCCGCGCCTTCGTCGACAGCATAAACTTTGTGCGTCCGTGGATTGATGGCGATGGCTCGAGTTGTGATCAGCCGTCCGTAGCCAGCATCTGTTTCAGCTTGTGCAGTACCAACAATGCCAAGGAAAAGCGCGGTCACGGCAATAGCATAGACGAGCGAAGTAGAGCATCGACGCCAAGTCCGATGTGTGGAATTGAGCATATTCATGTTGTGATCGATCCCTGCGGCACTATATTATCAAACATTATAAAGTCCGGTAGCGAGTCTATGGAAAGAATGCGCGCCGGCGGAGGGTGTTTCTGATGAGCCGGTTGCCACGATTCCTTTGTGTTTGCGTTATGTGCCTGATGGCTGCGGCGCCTGTTTTGGGGCAAGAGAAGACGTTCCATGTATTGGCCTTCTATTCGACCACGGTGGAGGGGGACCACGTAGCTTTTGCGCTGCAGGCCATTCCATTTTTCCAGGCGATGGCGGCCAAGGACCACTTTGAGTTTATGACCACGAAGAATTGGAACGATATGAATGCGAAGGTGCTCTCGCATTACCAGGTTGTGATGTGGTTGGATGACAGGCCATCGACTCCTGCGCAACGGTTGGCATTCCAGAACTATATGGAGCGTGGAGGAGGATGGCTGGGATTCCACATTGCCGGATACATGTCCGGACGGAAGGAGTGGCCGTGGTTTGCGGACTTTATCGGGACGGTGTTCTCCGGCAATAACTGGCCACCGTTGCCAGCGAAGATTGATGTGGATGACACAAGCCATCCGGTGACAAAGGGGTTTCCAGCGAGTTTTGAGTCACCGGCTAATGAATGGTACAGCTGGAACCCTGATCCACGGCTAAGTCCTGGCATCAAGGTGCTGATGACTCTTGATCCTTCCAACTATCCGATAGGCTTCAAGAACACGCTGACGCATGGAGATATTCCAGTTGTATGGACCAACACGAAGTACAGGATGCTCTATACGAACATGGGCCACGGCGACAAAATTTTTGATAGCAAGCTGCAGAACCGTTTTTTTGAAAATGCTCTGTTGTGGCTGGGAGGCAGGTTGCAGTAAGCACGTATTGCAGATGAGCCCGTCCTGTGGAGGGGCGGGCTCATCTTTCT
>JASHUR010000179.1 GCA_030039895.1 Acidobacteriaceae bacterium
CACCAGCGAGGAGGCCAGAGCGGAAAAAAAGAGTGAAATCATTTACGAGGCCGCCGCGCGGCTGGGGATCGCATACAGCCATCAAAATAGATTCCGTGCGGCCTTGGATCTCCTTCAAAAGGCAGAATTCATGATCCCCGACGGAGACTTCCGCGACGATATTGGCATTTGTTTGGCATATTGCCTACAGGGTTTAGGACGATTCGAGGAAGCCGAACATGCCGTGAGGAGGGTGCTGGAGTATGGATCGGAGGAGGCGAGGGCTGATGCTTACTACAGGTTAGGCGCAATACAGCTTCAAGCAGGATTTTGCGAGGCGGCTATCGATAGTTTCGAGCATGCTTTGAGCAGTTCGCCTCATTGCGGTATTGCGGAATCAGACATCGTCGCGGCTCTTGAAGAGGCCAAGGAGGAGCAGCGCCACAGTCCAGTGGATAAGCCGCCCTCCAAAAACCTCAATAAACCGCGCGTTCAATAGACGGGTGGCTGTTGAACGTCACGAGGTTGTTCCAATTTCACCACAGCACGAGGGCTCGCCCACATCTAGAAGGGTTGTGGGATCAGAGACGATAATGCTGCCGGAGCAGCGATAGAAAACTGTCTCAATGAAGGGGTTCACCCCGAAGTGCCTGTAGATGATTTTGTAGCTGCCAAAGCATCCCGAAGCGATAAAGAACAATCGATATCAATGAGGCGTCAATAGGTTATTCAACAACAAACAGTTACAAGCAACAGATTTCCAGAGATTTCAATCGAGGCAAAAATCAGGTTCGGGACCAGGGGGTCGGAGGTTCAAATCCTCTCTCCCCGACCATTCATAAAATCAATAACTTACGCGAGATTCGCTCCTGAGCCAAATACTAGACACAAGGGGTCAATCAGCACGAGGGCTTTCTCTCTGCAAACACTTACTGCAGTGTTTTCTGTTTTTAGCCCATATTTCCTCTTGAGGTTGCGAGCTGCGACCAAGTGACCACATTGTTGGGATTCAGTTCCCGCAAGAGCAACCAAGCCAACACCTCAGCAATTCGGGCTGATCCCAATCCGTGCCCACCGGCTAACAGTGTGCTGATTAGCGATCGAAAACATTGGCGCCACTTTGACGAAAAGTGAGAGGCCGATGCAGAGCATAAGTCGCGAAAGTGCCCCTAATGCCCATAGGGATGAATTTCAACGGCAAGGCTCCTAACTCCGCGACTGATCCGCCGATTGCAAGTCACGCCTCGACGCGAATCTCCGCACCAGGAGCGGCATCAGGAACAGGATCGCAAAGACTGTCGTGATCATTCCGCCCACCACTACTCGAGCCAGCGGTTGCTGAGCTTGCGCCCCGATACCGTTGGAGCCAGCGGCGGGTAAAAGGCCGATTCCAGCCGCCATACAGGCCATTATTACCGGACTGGACCCGTCTCGATCGGAATCATCCTAGGTGGATTTTTGTTGCCTTGCGTGGGAAATCAACCGACCGCTCCGGTTACTTCTCCGCAATCTCCGTCCTTGCCTCCGTCTCGGGCAGGATGTCTTTTGGGCCGGCGACCGATACATAGAGGGTCGGCAGCAGAAAGATGCTCATGAATAAATCGGCAATGAGTCCGCCGACGATCACGATGGCAAAAGGACGCTGGGAGTCGGAGCCGATGCCGTGTGACATTGCGGCGGGCAGCAGCCCCAGCGTGGCCACTAGCATGGTCATCATGATGGGGCGCAGCCGCAGAACAGCTCCTTCGACTGCGGCATCCTCGACGGACTTACCTCGGGCGCGCAGCTGATTGATGTACTCCAGCATAATGACGCCGGTTTGTACAGACACCCCGAAGAGAGCGAGAAAGCCGACCTCTGATGAAACGCTGAAATTTGTGTGGGTGATCAACAGCACCAACAGGCCGCCGATGCTGGCCATGGCCACCGTGGCAAGGATCAGGATGGCCCATTTGAAGGAACGATACATTGAATAGAGGATAATGAAGATCAGCAGCACGGTAAGGGGCACGATGATGGCCATCCTTTTGTCTGCACGTACTTCGCTTTGATATTCGCCCTCCCAGCTGATGTGATAGCCGCGCGGCAGCTTTACCTGTGCATTGACTTCGCGGATGGCCTGCCGGACCGTGTCGCCAAGAGCTCGTCGGCGCACGCTGTACTTGATGGCAACATAGCGTTGATTATTTTCGCGATATATCTCCGAACCTTCGTCGGCTTCGCGAATGTCGCAGAGCTGAGCCAGCGAGACTCGCTCACCAGTAGGAGCCAGCAGTCGAATATTTTCAATTGCCTCTCGTGTGTCGCGATACTTCGGCAGGTAGCGGAGCGTAAGGTTGTACACTTGTTCGCCTTTTAACACCTGCGTCAGCGCAGTACCGCCCACAGCTGTCTGGACGGCATCCTGGACATCAGCTACATTGATGCCCCAGCGCGCGGCCTTTGCGCGGTCCACCCTGATGTCCAGATCAGGCTGACCTGTCACTTGCAACACGCCGAGGTCCCTGATGCCACGTACATGGCTCATCACGGCAGCAACCTGGTCTGCGATGTTCTCCAAAGTGTGCAGGTCATTGCCATAAACTTTGGTGGCCAACTCGCCTTTAACGCCGCTGACCGCCTCCTCCATGTTGTCCTCGATTGGCTGCGAGAATCCCCAGATGATGGTCGGGAATTTCTTATGCAACTGGTAATTCATGGCTGCGATCAAATTGTCCTTGTTGCCGTGAAAGATTGGCCGCCAATCCTTCACTGGCTTCAAGCCGACAAAATATTCTGTATTGAAAAAGCCGGTGTGGTCGGTCCCGTCATCAGGCCTGCCTGTCTGGCTGGTGCATTCGGTGGTTTCCGGAAATGAGCAAAGAATCAGCCGGGCTTGATTTGCGACCGCGATACTCTCCGTCGGGCCAACGCTCTGATCCAACTCGCCGCGCACCCATAGCGACCCCTCATCGAGGTGGGGGAGGAATTCAGAACCAATTACGCCGCCAAAAGCTAGATAGAGAGCCAGCAGGAGGCCTGCGACCCCGACGGCTATGGTAAAACCCTGATGATGGATCGCCCACCGGACAAGCCGCCGGTAATGCTCTCGCAGGAAGTCCATTACCGGGTTCTTCCATTCTTTCGCACCTTTGCTGAACAAAAAGCTTGAGAGCACCGGCGCAAGAATGATGGAAAAGAGTAGCGCGCCGAGCAGAGCAAACGCTACCGTCCATGCCATCGGATGAAATAGACGGCCCTCCACTGCCTGAAGAGTGAAGATAGGCAGATAAGCGGTAATGATGATAGCAATCGCATAGAAAACCGGACGCTGGACCTCGTGCGCGGCTTCTGTGATGCGCTGTTGTATTGGACGCCCGCTTTCCTCTTTGCGTGCCAGATGACGAACGATGTTCTCCACCATCACGACCGTGCCGTCCACCACCATGCCGAAGTCGAGTGCGCCGAGCGAGAGCAGATTGGCGGGAATATGCTTCAGGTCGAGGCAGATAGCTGCAAAGAGAAGAGAGAAAGGGATGGTCAACGCCACAATCAGTGCGCCACGAACATTTCCCAGGAAAAGAAACAAAATGATGACGACGAGAACAATACCCTCGCTCAGATTGTGGAGAACGGTATGGGTGGTGAAGTGCAGGAGATCACTGCGGTCGATGAAGGGGTGGATTGTGACGCCTTTGGGCAGGATCTGCGTGTTCAACTCGTGCACCATATTGTGCACGCCGTCGAGAACAGGTTGCGCGTTAGCCCCTTTCAACAGGCACAGAATTCCGGAAACGACGTCATCGTTGTCAATCAGCTTGCCGTTACGGTGATAGGTATCGCCGAACTGCCCCAGGCGAATCATCGGCCCCTGTTCGACGATGCCCAGGTCTTTGATACGAATCGGAGTGCCGCCTTTGGTTGTCACAACGGTGTTGCCTATGTCCTGAATATCGCGCACCAGGCCCACTTCGCGCACGTTGATCTGCTGCTCGCCTTCCTGAATAAAGCTGCCGCCGCCGTTGGCGTTGTTGTTGGTAAGCGCCTGTTCCACCTGTGCAAGGCTTAGCCCATAGTCGATCAGTTTGTTTGGGTCGAGCCGCACCTGGTATTCGCGCGTGGGCCCGCCGAATGGGTTGGTATCGACGATTCCGGGAACGGACTTGAGATACTTCTGCACTACCCATGTATCGAGCGATTTCAGATTCATCACGTCGTACTCAGGGTTGGTGCTGCGCAGAACATAGAAATAGATTTGACCGACCGGACTCCAGTCAGTCCCCATCTGCGGAACAACGCCGGGCGGAAGACTCACCTGCGAGAGCCGCTCCAGCACGCGCTCGCGATTTTCAAAGTCTGTTGTTTCATCACCAAAAACCAACTCAACAGTAGATAGGCCGAAAATCGACCATGACCGGACGTGCGCAACGCCCGGAATTCCGTTCATAACTGTTTCGATCGGTATCGTAACCTGCTGCTCCACCTGCTCTGCCGAGATTCCCGGCCACTGAGCGATGATGTCCACATAATTGTTGGCCACATCGGGATAGGCCTCAACAGGAAGACGGTGGAACGAAACGATACCCCATGCGAACAACATCACTCCGAACGCCAGCACCAAAATCTTGTTCTGGAGAGCAAAGTCGACCAGCTTTCGGATCATTGCGCCTCCAGTGCAGCTTCCAGCTGAAGCACACTTTTGACCACTTTCTGGTCTGGCGCTACCCCCTGAAGAATCTCCTGCTGATTTCCCGGCAGCATATTTCCTGTTTGCACAGCGACGCGCCGGAAGTGGTCTCCGCCCGCTGGCTCATAAACCCAGTTCTGATCGTGCAGGTGCAATATAGCGTCTGCTGGTACAGTTGCATGCACCTGTTCTGTACGACTGATCAACGTCGCCGTAACAAACATGCCCAGCCGCAACATGCCGGGATTCGGTACGTCGATACGCACCTTCGCAGTGCGGATTGTGGGATCAAGCACAGGGCCAATGTCGCTCACCGTTCCAGTCAGGATCTTGCCTGGATAGGCATCCAGACGTATTTGTGCCTCCTGTCCCACCTGCACCTGCGGCAAATCGTTCTCGTAAACATCGCAGATCACCCAGACATGAGACAGATCGGCAATAGTAAATGCATTCGGAGTTCCTGCATACGTCACGCCAGTTGCCGATGCAGTTGTTACATTTTGAGCTACTATCACGCCTGAGATCGGCGCGTAGACATTGACGATGCTGGAGGGATGGTCCTTGTCAACACCAAGAGTATTCAACTGCTGCCCGGCAGCATTCAAATCTGCCTTTGCATCGCTCTCGGCATCCGCGGCTTGCTCCAGCATCCCAGTTGAAATGGCCCCATGTGCATAGAGATCTTTCGCCCGCACATATTGCCTGTTGGCAAGCTGCTCATCATTGACTGCTTTCAGATATGTGTCAAAAGCGTTGGTAATGTCCGGGCTCTGGACTTTCAGCAGCAATTGCCCCTTCCTCACGTACTCGTCCAGGGTGGCCCTGATGTCTACCACGCGCCCGCTGGCCAGCGAAATGACGGGGACTTCGCGGTTGATGTCGGGAAACACTGAGCCGGTGACATTCAACCGATTGGGGGTCTTGATCTTTCCCGCAATTGCCAGCGGAAACTCCTCCGGGTGCTCTACGGTGACCACATTCCTGTTGCCGACTTCAATTACCTGAGGATGTGGCGGCACACCATCGGCTGGATTGAACTTCTTTTCGCATGCCGTCAACAACAGGCACGCGGCAAGGCAAAAGGCAGTCTTTACAGCGGGCTTGTTCGTCACTGGATCACCTCGCGTCCTGCGGCTAGATTCAATTGCGCGGCAGCCGTCAGATAATCACCGATTAGTTGTGCATATGCGAGTTGCACCTGTCTGTAGTCGCTTTGTGCGTTGAGAAAGTCCATCAGAGAAGCGCCCCCATGTTCGTAGGAATAGGTGACGGTGTCGCGCACGCGCAGCGCCTGCGCGTTGTACTGTGCCTTGTACGGCCTGAGCAGAGCAATGTCGCTTTCGACCTGGGCATAGGCCGTGTCCACGTCAGAAAAGACCTGTGCCCGCACCGCTTCACTGGCCTGCAGGCTTCGGTCTATATCAATTTGGGTGCGCTGCTTCTCGCCCTGGTTGCGGTCGAAGATGCGCAGGGGAACACTCACGCTGAACCCCAGAGTTTGGTCACCGTTGGGATTATTAGTCGAAGCGTTCCATGTGTACCAGGTGCCAAAGGTCGGGTCTGTGGAACCATTCGCGATGGCGAGCTTATGGTTCGTCTTCGATTGCTGAATGGCTTGCATCGCAGCCTGCAAGTCGGGCCGATTGACCAGCGCTACCTGACGAAAATATGCAAGCGGCTGGAGGGCTCCGGAACAATCGAACGGCCCTGTGACGTTGAACTGCGCCACCGGTGTAGGGTCGTTCATGAGCTGCAGCAACTGGATCTTCGCAGTGCGCAGGTTGACAAGCGCCGTCTGCAACTCAGCTTCGTACTGCACACGTTGCAACTCGATGCGGTCGAGATCAATCGAAGCGATGTCGCCTGCCTTGAAGCGGGCCTGACTGATGGCGATGATGTTGTCGTAGTATGCGAGATCCTCTTGCGCCAGCTGAACCACGTCCTTGGCTTCAAGCGTCTGCACAAAGGCCGAGCGCAGCGCGAATTCGAGATTGCGTTTCAGGTCTTCATGTTGCGACTCAGTGATTTGCGTGCCTTCCTGTGCACTTTTCAGCCGCAGTTCGCGTTTGTGGTCGCGCTCATGCAGATAGCTGATACCCGGCACGACAAACGTACCAGCAAGCGGCTGCCAGACGCCATTATGGGGAGCAATTTGGGTTCCATCCACCGTTGCGTTGAGCTGCGGATTGGGGCGCAGATAGGCGGTGATCTCTTCCGCCCGCGCCTCGTCGACATTGTCGGCATCGGCCTTTAAGGCAGGATTTGACGCTTCAAAGCGCGCCTTTACCTGCTGCCAGGTAAGAGCTCGCCGAGCACCTGCAGGCGTTGGTGCGGACGTTTGTGCGAATGCTGCCGAGGATACGGCAAGCACGGCCAGGACAATCCTGGGCCTTATCCAACTGAATTTCATGATGCGCGTCCATTCATCGCACAAGTGCGATTGCGGCTTGTAAGAGAGAAGAAATTACGAAGGGTCTGGAGAGACTACACCGCGAGCGCGGGAGGTGGTCGGGACCACAAGGAAAGGAGATGGCCGCTCCTCTGGCGAGGCGCCATCTCTTCCACGGCAAAAAAAGCGATTTTATTGAGGTGCAGTGGGCATAGCCAGAAAGCCACCAAAGCGAGCGCATATGGGAGAATGCTCGACGGCGTCGCCGGGGCCAGGGGCTGGTCGCTTCTCACCACGGTACGCTTGATCTCCGCGGGAAGCTGGCAACCGTGCAGATCATCGGTAATTGAGATGGGAGGCAACAAAATCGCCGTCAGCATGGCGAGCGCGATTACCTGCAACCCGACGCGTGGAACCAGCGACCCTTCGTGGGGATCGCGTCGGCGCCAAAACCACAATCCCCATAGGGAGATTGCCACTGCCAGCCAGACGAGGTTGGATAGGAGTTCCACTGATGCAGAGTCATTATAGCCAATTGCAGGATTCCGGTGACAAGAAGTCCGCCGGGGAGACTCTGTCTACCCGATAACGACAAACCCTGGCCCAGTCCGCTTTCTAGTTCGCGCTGCCCCGCCAATAACTTCCTCGTAGCGCTTTCGAAGAGCTTCCAGCAAGTACCACAGTTTCGCAATGATCCTTACTTGCGGTATCGCATTGCCGAAGTCGCTTTTCGATTGCAACCGCGAATTCACTGCCCTGCATAGAGATGACCTGGCCGTTGTATTTTTGTCCGTCAACCTGCCCTCACGCAGCGCATTCGGCACAAATAAGGAGAGTTTGAAACCGAACCCCTTGGATTGACCTTAGCTTTCAATCATCGTCAGATAGTTGCAGGCAATAGCAAGAGCGTTTGTGGAGCGGGTTGATGCGACGACGACGCAGCGCGTACTGGACCGTTACATTTCTGCTTGGCCTCGCTGCTGTCACGCTGGCATGCGTACAGGCTCTGCCGGCTCTGGTGCCCGGCAGGCGCGTCACGCTCACGGTCCTCGACGAGAGCGGACATGCCGTCTCTAACGCAGAGGTTAGCGTCCTTGAGCCCGGCCGGCCGCCGGTCAAAGTCTGGACCGATTACGCGGGGCGCTGCCAGTATTCGCTTCAGCAATCGAAACCGTATCAGTTGCGCATCACCGCCGCCGGGTTTTATGAAGCGAACCAGCAGAACATAGATCCACTCAATGCAAGCGTACGGATCACGCTGATGCACGAGCGGCTTTTGCAGCAGCAGGTGCAGGTCACGGCTTCCACCGTGGGCATCGACACGCAGGAACCTTCCGACGTCTTGTCGCTGGGCACGCCCGCGATCGTCAACATACCCTATCCCGTAAGCCGCGACATCCGCACCCTCCTGCCCTTTGTTCCCGGCGTAGTTGCCGACGGCAGCGGCCAGGTCCATGTTGCAGGATCGGAGTTCTGGCAGACTCTCTACACTCTCGATGGGTTTAATATCCGCTCGCCCGTCAGCGGCCAGCTCGCGTTGCGCGTCAGCGCAGATGCCGTGCGTTCCATCGATACTGAAACCACCCGCTACCCCGTTCAATACGGCAGGGCCACCGGTGGCGTCATTGCATTTTCCACCGGTATGGGCGATAACAAATTCCGCTTCAATGCCACGGATTTTCTACCCTCTTTTCGGGACCTCAACGGCATTCGCTTCGATAAATTTGTACCGCGCTTTACATTCTCTGGCCCCATCGTGCGCAATCACGCCTGGTTCTTTGATGGACTCGAGACAGAATACGACAACATTTACATCACTGAGCTTCCAGCCGGAGCCAACACCGACGAATTGATCCGCGGCAGCAACCTGTTCAAGTTCCAGACCAATGTGGGCAGCGCCAACAGCGTTACCGGAGGCCTGCTCTTTAACGACTACCACTCGCCTTACGACGGCATCTCGCCGCTCGTTCCGCAGCAGAGCACGACCAAGCGCAACACCATTGCGTGGCTGCCTTACCTGCGTGATCAGCTGCGATTCCCAAACGGCGTCCTGCTCGAAACGGGCTTCGGCGTGTTGCGTATTCGCGACGGTTATGAGCCCCACGGGAATTCTCCCTACACCCTGACTCCGGAGACCGCCGAAGGCAGCTACTTCCAGAACCTCACCGGCACCTCGCAGCGCGAGGAAGGCAGTGCGACGCTCTTTCTGCCGCGCCAGCAATGGGCCGGCAGCCATGACATCCGTGGCGGCATCGACCTCGATCACATTGACTTCGGCCAGCGTGTGACGAACGCACCCGTCAACTACCTCCGTGAAGACGGAACCCTTCTCCGCCGTAGCGTCTTCACCTCCGTCCCGCCCTTCAACCGCCATAATGCCGAGCTGGGAGCCTATCTCGAAGACCACTGGAATACCAATCTGCTCAGCGGCCTTCTCATTCAGCCCGGCCTTCGCTTTGACTGGGACGAAATCATTCGCCGCCCGCTCTTCTCTCCGCGTATCGCCTTCGTCTACGCTCCCGGCTCACAGCCCACCACGAAAATCTCCGCTGGCGTCGGCGTCTACTACGATCACACCCAACTCGATTACCTTGAGGATGCTCTCGGTGGCTCTCGCTACGATACCTACTACGACCCGGACGGTGTCACCCCCATCGGGACGCCGCAACTTACCACCTTTACCTATAACCAAAGCGCGCTACGCGAGGCCCGGGCCATCAATTGGAGCATTGGTGTCGAGCAGAAGCTGCCCAGCTCCATCTATGCAAAAGCTAACTTCATCGACAAGAATGTCTCCGACATCTTCACCTATACAAACCAGAACGGCCCGGCAGCTCTCTCCGGCAACTACCTCCTCACCAGCAACCGCCGGGACCACGATTACATGGCTGAGGTCGAAGCCCGGCGCACTTTCGGTCAGTCGTATACGCTCTTTGCCTCTTACACTCGCTCTCTGGCTCACACCAACGCCGCCATCGACTACTCCCCGACTGTCTCGTTCCTGGGGCCGCAGCAAAGTGGCCCGCTCGCATGGAACACGCCCAATCGCATCGTCTCCTGGGGCTGGCTGCCGCTGTATCTGCCCTGGTTTAAAAGGAACTGGGACTTCGTCTATACCCTCGACTGGCAGAATGGCTTTCCTATCACCTCTGTCAATGCCAATCAGCAGGTCATCGGGGCCGTCGGCTCGCACAGCTTTCCCAACTATCTTTCCTTCAGTCCCGGCCTCGAATGGCGGTTCCATCTTCACGGCTACTACTTCAGCCTGCGCGGCATAATGGAAAATGCCACCGACAGCCAGAATCCTGCTGTCGTCAATAACAACGTCGACTCACCTAATTACCTCATGTTCACCGAGCCGCTTGGCCGCGCCTTCACTGCTCGCATCCGGCTAATTCAATCAAGAAAATAAGCTTGAACTCACCCGGTACGTATAAAAGTCCACTGGCACAGCTGTGTTCGGCATCACCGACGATCGTCCTTTCAATTCCATTCAATGGCAGACGACTACCGGACTATAGCATTTTCGGGATTACTGCAGACCGAAGCGAAGAACTTAAAGTCGACGCGACCAACAGGAAGCGTTGACCCTGAACGATATGAAAAGGCCGCACTGTTTCCGAAAATGCCGTAATTCCGGACTACTTGAATTAAGGAGTAATCGTCATGCCGAAAACCATGCAAGCCGCCGTCGTCGAAAAATTTGGCCAACCGCTCAAATTGCGTGAGCTACCCATTCCTCAGCCCGGGCCCGGTCAGGTGCTGATTAAAATTCACAACAGCGGAGTCTGTCACACCGACCTCCATGCAGCAGACGGTGACTGGCCCATCAGGCCTACTCTGCCTTTCATCCCCGGCCACGAAGGCGCTGGAGTCGTCGTCGCCCTGGGCCCCGGCGTTACCCACTTAAAGGAAGGTGACCGTGTCGGCATCGCCTGGCTGCACAGCGCTTGCGGACACTGCGAATTCTGCCTCGCCGGCTGGGAGACCCTCTGCCCCGAACAAAAGAACTCCGGCTACTCCATCAACGGCAGCTTTGCTGAGTATGCTGTTGCCGCAGCGGACTTCCTTGGCCGCATCCCCGATAAGCTCTCCTTCCGCGACGCCGCGCCGATCCTTTGCGCTGGAGTCACCACCTACAAAGGCCTCAAGCAGACGCAGGCCCGCCCCGGCCAATGGGTCGTCATCTCCGGCGTAGGCGGACTCGGCCACGTCGCCGTGCAGTATGCCAAGGCCATGGGCCTGCACGTTGCGGCCATCGACATCGGCCCGGACAAGATGAAGCTCGCCCGTAAGCTGGGCGCCGAGATTACTGTGGACGCTCGCGAGCAAGACCCCGTCGCGACAATTCAGAAGCAGATCGGTGGTGCCCACGGCGTCCTGGTCACTGCGGTTTCTCTGCCTGCCTTCAAGCAGGCCGTAGGAATGTTGCGCCGCGGCGGGACTTGCGTGCTTAACGGGCTGCCTCCAGGCGAGTTCCCGATCTCCGTTTTTAACATGGTGCTCAACGGATACACCTTGCGCGGCTCTATCGTCGGCACTCGGCTCGATCTGGATGAAGCACTCGCGTTTGCCGCGGAAGGTAAGGTGAAGGCGACGATTGAGGATCAGCCGCTCGAGTCGATCAACGACATCTTTGATCGCCTCAAGGCCGGCAAGGTCAACGGTCGCGTCGTTCTGGACTTCGCTGAGCATGCTGCAGCGCACACTCACGAACTGATGGTCACGCACGCATAGAGCTCGCTCTTGTTCTGAATAAGTGCTTCGGGCCGTGGAAATGCGCTTGGCGTATTCACGGCCCGATGTGCGTGGGCCTCAATGGCCGTACCTGTCTGCCATCACGTCGCAAAAAATATCGTGGGGCCAACCCTTAAGTTGTGCCCCACGAAGTCAGATAGAGTCTCAAGGAGGTCTTTTCTGACTAGAAGAACAGCTTCAGCGCCAGTTGCAGTCGGCGAGAGGATTCCGCGGCAAACCTCGTCGAGGTAATTTCGCTGAAGTTGGTTGTAGTAAAGTTCAACTGTCCTGGCTGTGCAAATTGCGGGGTATTAAATGTATTGAACGCCTCCGCACGGAACTGCATGCGTATGGATTCTGTGAATGCAAAGTTCTTGAACACTGACGAGTCGAGGTTTTGGAAACTCGGCCCTCGCGCCTGCTGCGGCCCTCCGCCAAGAACTGCGAAATTCTCCTCGCCGACTGAGGTGGCGATAGGCGGCTGAGCAAATGCGTTGGGGTTCAGCCACTGTGCCTGGTCATGCGGCCCCGCGTACAAGTCCGCTCCCGGCACCACGTCTGCGAAGCAGCCGAATTCAGAAGTTGCTACCGGGCAGGTCACCGTAAATGGCTGGCCGCTCTGGTAGGTATAGATCGCGTTGACTGCCCATCCTCCCAGGACTGCATCGGTTGCTTTGTTGGCGCTGCCCATGAACTGGCGGCCGCGGCCGAACGGCAATTGGTAGGAGCCCGAGATGTGGACCAGATGCGTCGCATCCGTATCGCAGAGCCCGTAATCCTTATTGATTCCGAACCCCGGCAGCCACTGAGCGCGGTACTGCTGGTTCTGCGATGCCTGCGTATGCTGGTCACTCATGCATTTGCTGTATGTGTAGTTGGCAAGCACCGACAAACCGTAGCTGAGTTCATGTTGATAGGTTGTCTGCAACGAGTTGTAGCTGCTCGAAGCGTTGGTAGTTTCGTAAGTCGCATTACGGGCGAAGCTGGGGAATGGAACATACGACTGCGGGTTCACGCTCGGCGGAAGAATCTCGGTTGGGGAATTGTTGTATCCAAGATTGTCAAGGTGCCGTCCCATTGTCCCTACGTACCCCACCTGAATGGAATCGTGACGGCTGAACTGGTCCTGCACCGTCAGGTTCACGGTCTGGACATACGGCGTCTTGAAGTTGTACTGCCGCCCATATAAATTCAAGCCCTCGCCGCTGTTAATGGTCGGGTCCTCGAGGTTGATCGTAGTAAACGCCTCTTCCATCGTCGCCGGGTCCCCATTGCTAAGCAGAAGCGGATGCTGAGAATCCGGGCTGTTGAAGGTCGAGACGTAGACAAACGGATAGTTGGTGCCAAGAGTTCCGCCATAACCCAGGTTCCCCAATGCGCCATACGTTGTTCCGTATCCTCCACGGATAACAAGGGTAGGCGTGGCTCTGAATGCAAAGCCAAGCCGCGGAGCGAAATTCGTCTTTTGTGCATTTCCTAAAGTAAGGCTGGACACACAATCGAGTTTGATATTGCTGCTGACCAGCAGCGCATCGAAGGAAGCAGATCGCGGAACTGCGCAGCCCTTCTGGGATATGTAGTAAGTGCCGGTGTCGCCGTTTCCGCCGGCCGCGATAAAGTTGGCCTGCCTGCCGTTGACTTCGGCGTAGGGCGTAAAGTAATCCCAGCGTACGCCAAGGTTCAGCGTCAGGTCGGGAGTGTACTTCCAGTCGTCCTGGACGTAAGCCCCGATGTACCAGCGATGATCGTCAGTCGCGGCAATGTTCGATCCTGAGAAGCTGCTCATGCCGCCAACATAATTTGGACCGCCGACGGTGGACGTACTCGGAACAACAAGCAGGTCGCCGATACCGGTAAGATTGCTGTTCTTGTTGGGGATATCCGTGTACTGCCCATTGAAGTTCAGGTCGCCCCGCCCTTGCGGCGGCTGGGAGATATCGCCTTCCAGGTCATCAACTTGAACGCCTGTCTTGAATGTGTGATCGCGGAAGACCTTTGTCACGCTGTCCGCACCTTCAACGCTCCATACATATTGCAGCGTCGGAGTGTAGTTGCCGACGCCAATGTGCGTAAACCCGTTAATCGTCGTTGGTGGAATGCCGCCGTTGTTCGCAACCTGGGGAATCCCCTGAATTCCATACTGCGCGGGAATTCCAAAGGTGTTTCCATAGTTCGATTCCTGAAGCTTGTCCGCGTGGACCATGCCGAC
>JASHUR010000180.1 GCA_030039895.1 Acidobacteriaceae bacterium
TGCGCGACGACCTGCAGGAGGGTGCTGTGCGAGGAGGACTCATTGTCGAACTCGATGCGGGTGTCGACGGGGACTTTGACGTGAGTGCGGCGCAGGGCGTGGCGGCGCGACTCGAGGAGCTTTTCGACGGGCACCTCTTTTGAGACGACGTTGCGGACGCTGTGGAAGAAACGATCGACCTCGGTGGGGTTGAGGGCGAGGGTCTGGAATGGGTCAGTGAACTGGAAGGTGTCGACGATGGTGCCGGCTTCATTGGAGAAGGCGTCGGCCTTGACGATGTTCATGCCCCAAGCGGAGAGGACCCCGGCGATGTCGGCGAAGAGGTAGGGACGGTCGCGAGTGATGAGGGTGATTTCGTTGAGCTGACGGTGCACGCGGAAGGCGATCTGGATGGGGTCGTCGTCGAGGGCAGCGGCCATCTTGAAGTGGTTGCGGATCTGATCGGGCAGGCGGGTTTGCAGGTATCGCTGCGGGAGACCTTCGAGGAAGGTGCGGATTTCGTCGGCCTTGTCGGGCATGAGGGCGGTGATGCGATTGAGCAGCGCGGGGTCCTTCTGGACGTGATAGCGGGATTCGTCCACGCTGCGGTCCATGAAGTTGGAGGCGGCGATGTAGAGCTGCCAGAGGTTCTCGGCCTTCCAGGGCGTGAGGGCTTCGGGAGAGACGGCCTTGATGTCGGCGTAGGTCATGAGGGTGAGCGCCTTGAGCTGCTGCTGGGAGCTCATTTTTTCGGCGAAGGTGCGGACGGTTTCCAGCACAAATATGTCGCGGCGGAGCGCGGCGGACATATCGAGGTGGCTGCGGATGAGGCGGCGGATGGTTTCGCGTTCTTCTGAGTCGAACTCGAGGCGCGCGAAGAGATTCTCAGACAGCTCGATGCTTTGCAGGGCGTGGTCGCCGGTGCGGCGCGCCTTGCCGGTGTCGTGCATGAGGATGGCGAGCAGGAGCAAGTCGAGGCGGTCGAACTCCGTTAGCAGGGTAGCGAGGCGTTTTTCCCAATCGTGGTGCGGCTGGCGGAGGGCGTGGATGTTGTCAATGACGAGGAAGGTGTGCTCGTCGACGGTGTAGCGGTGGTAGGAGTCGCGAATGACGAGCGAGTCAATGCCGTGGAACTCGGGGATGAGCAGCTCGAGAATGCCGAGGGCGTGCATGGTACGGAGAGCGTGCGCGGCATAGGGGCCGAGCAGGACTTCGCGGAGACAGTTCCAGAGGAACGGGCCTTCGGGCATTTGCACGGCGAGCACGGGCAGGTTGTCGACGATGCGGTCTTCGGCGTTCTGGCTGAGCTTGTAGCCGTGGGTGGCGATGATGCCGAAGATGCGCAGTATGCCGTCGCCGTCGATGCCGGTGGCGGTATCGGACAGATCGAGGAGGCCCTGCTCGAGGAAGAAGTCGGTGCCGGGGACGGGGGTGCGCTTGCGGCGGAACTGTTTATAGAAGGAGCGGCGCGGCGGCGGGAGCTCGTCGATGAGCAGGGCGGCGCGGCGGAAGATGGTGCGGGCCTGGCGGTAGTAGGTGCGCATCCAGTAGGCGGGGTCGGCGGAGCCGCGGGTTTCGAGGCCGATGCTGAGCGAGGCGGCTTCGTCCTGCGAATGCCAGTCGAGGACGTTGTTGTCGCGCTTATGGCGATAGTGGAGGAAGCAGCGGACGGAAGCGAGGAAGTCGAAGGCGTATTCGCGCTCGCTGTGGGTGCCGTAGAGGCCATTGCCGGAGGGTTTGGGCCAGGATTTGGTCTGCTGGAGCGAGTTGAGCAGGGAGAGCCACTGGGCAAGATGGTAGTCGCGCAGGCCGCCGGGACACTCTTTGATGTTGGGTTCTAGGTGAAAGATGGTGTTGGCGTATTTGGCGTGGCGGGCGCGGGCGATTTCGGTGAGGTTCTGAACGATGAGATCCCATTCGCGCAGGGCCATGGCGGGAAGGACTTCGTTTTCGAGGCGGCGGAAGAGAGAAAGATCTCCGGCGAGAAAGCGGCGGTCGAGCAGTGAGATCGTGAATTCGAGATTGTCGGGGTTGACCTTATCGCACTCCTTTAAAGTGCGCGTGGCGGGGCTGGCGCGAAGGCCGGCGTCCCACATGGCCTGAGTGACGGAGCGGAGCATCTGATGGGCATCGCGCTCGATGGCCTCATTACCGCAGAGGTAGAGGACGTCTACGTCTGAGTGGGGGAAGAGCTCGCGGCGACCGAAGCCGCCGGTGGCGACGATGGCGATGTTAGCGCGATCTTTCTCGGAGGAGAGGCTGGTCCAGATTTTGCTGACGATGTTGTCGACGATGGATGCGCGGCGGCGAATGGCGGCGGAGCCGTCTCCGGTACGCTCGAAGGTCAGGCGCAGGTCAGTGCTCTCTTTTTGATAGAGATCGTGGAGCTGCGGCAGAGGGATGATGGGCGCACTCATGGGCTTGACGCAATTATTACAAGTTATTTATCAACGTCGAGAGCGAAAGCCCAGAGGTGAAGGCTCTGAGGAGTGTAGAACGCTTACGAACGGCTGAAGCCGCTTCTTATATGAGGTCATGTACTCGAACGCTCAGGATTAAAGCCGCTGTTTTGACCGCCGCGGTTGCCGGCGACAAAGATTGAAGGTTCAGCGCGCCGCCTGATTGAGAGCGGCGCGCATGTCAGAGCCGGTTTCCGATCTCTCAGAGAGCGGCGCTGCCGCGTTCGTCGTTACGAATGCGGATGGCGTCGTCGATCCTGGAGCGGAAGATTTTGCCGTCGCCTATTTTGCCAGTGCGGGCGGAGGCGAGGATTGCCTGCACGGCTTTTTCGGCGAGCTCGTCGGGCACGACCATTTCAAGCTTTATCTTGGGGAGGAGATCGACGGTGTACTCCCGGCCGCGGTAGAACTCGGTGTGGCCCTTTTGGCGGCCGTGGCCGCGGGCCTCAAGGATGGTCATGCCTTCGATGCCGACTTCGAGGAGCGCGTCCTTGACGGCATCGAGTTTCGAGGGCTGAATAATTGCTTCAATCTTTTCCATATCTCAGTCTCAAATTCTCACAAGTGCTGGACAAAAAAGAGTATCAGGTTTGCCCCGTTCATGAGGCCATTTCGTAACCTTCTTCGCCGTGCTGGGTAACGTCGAGGCCTTCGATCTCCTGTTCCGGAGTGACGCGGAGCCCGATGGTGATGTCAACCAGCTTGAGGAGAATGAAGGTGCCTACGATGGAGAGCGTCCAGGCGATGGCAACGCCGACGAACTGGTGCCCGAGCTGGGCCCAGTTTCCGTCAACTACCCCGGAAGGCAGCGGGTTGCCCTTCGCGTCCTTGAAGATGGGGTTGATGGCGCTGGTGGCGAAGACGCCGGTGAGGATGGCGCCGAGGGTCCCGCCGGCTCCGTGCACGCCGAACGCATCGAGGGAGTCGTCGTATCCGAAGATGGACTTGACCTTGACGACCATGAAGTAGCAGACGAGTCCGGCGAGGGCTCCGATGATGAGCGCGGACATGGGTTCGACGAAACCGGCGGCGGGGGTGATGGCGACAAGTCCGGCGACGGCTCCGGAGATTGCGCCGAGGGCGCTGGGCTTGCCGCGGTGGACCCATTCGGCCCCGGCCCAGCAAAGGGCGGCGGCAGCGGTGGCGAAGTGGGTGTTGACGAAGGCGCTGGTGGCGAGAGCTTCCGAACCGAGGGCGCTGCCGGCGTTGAAGCCGAACCAGCCAACCCAGAGCAGGCAGGCTCCGATGAAGCTGAGGACGACTGAGTGCGGGGGCATGGCCTCACGCGGATAGCCGACGCGCTTGCCGAGGTAGAGCGCGCAGACCAGAGCGGAGACGCCGGAGGTGATGTGGACGACGGTGCCGCCGGCGAAGTCGAGGCAGGGGATGGGTCCGCCGAGTGCGGCATTGAGCAGGCCACCCTTGCCCCAGACCATGTGGGCCATGGGCGAGTAGACGACGATGGACCAGAGGGACAGGAAGACGGCCATGGCACTGAACTTCATGCGCTCGGCGAAGGCCCCGGTGATGAGCGCCGGTGTGATGATGGCGAACATCAACTGGTAGATCATGTAGGTCTGCAGGGGGATGGTCGCGGAATAGTCAGGGTCCGGAGTGAGGCCGACGCCGTGCAGGAAGAGATGATGCAGGCCGCCGATGAAGGCGGTTCCAGAGTCGAAGGCGAGGCTGTAGGAGACGAACGCCCAGAGCACGGTGATGATGCACATCATGGCGAAGCTCTGCATCATGACAGAGAGGACGTTTTTTCGGCGGACTAGGCCACCGTAGAAGAGCGCGAGGCCGGGGCCGGTCATGAGCAGGACGAGCGCGGCGCTGACGAGCATCCAGCAGTTGTCTGCCGCGGACTGCGCCTGCGCGACCTGGGCCTGGAGTTTGGCGAGCTGGTCGGCTGTGGTCGCGGTTTGCGCGAAGGCAGCGCAGCCGGAAAGCATGGTGGAAACGAGGAAAATCCTACAGAGACGAGAACGCATGTCACCCCCAGAAGTGGTCGCAGCCGTTTGCCTGTGTGCAGAGGTATCGTTCGACGGGGATCGATTCTGCTGGATTTAACTGTTAGCCGGGCGTCGTGGACCGGTAGCGAGCAATACGGTTGATTTACTTTTACATGGTTTGCGGGAAATCGAAAAGGGACTTGCCGTCCAGGCAGCCGCGCTTCGCGCCAGATTGTAGGAAAGAAGAAGGCCAACAGGACTATATTCACGGTGCTCTGCGGGTGCTAGTCTCTCTGGCATGAAAAAGATGGGGCTGTTCCTGCTTGCAGTGGTCTCAGTCTTCCCCCTGGTTTACTCACAGGCAAAATCGACGCTGTCTGCTCAGGCTTCGCCTGCAGCAGCCGCGGCGCGCGTCATCACGCTGGGCAATTCGGTGGTCGCGCTGGACGGTATCTGGAAGTTCCAGCCGGGGGATTCGCTGTGGGTGAACGGGGCGCCGGAGTGGGCGCAACCCGGGTACGACGACTCGAAGTGGGCGGCGATGGACCTGACGCCCAAGACCCGGTCGATCGATTTGAGCACGGGAACAACGGGCTTTGTGCCGGGGTGGACGAAGCGCGGCTTCCCTGACCTTGACGGATTTGCGTGGTACCGGCTGCGGGTGAAGGTGATTGATCCGGGAAAACCGCTGTGGCTGAAGATGCCGATCGATGTGGATGACGCCTATCAGGTGTATGCCAATGGGAGCTATGTGGGGCAATTCGGGCGATTCTCTCCGCACGGTGTCGCCCTTTATTACACACAGCCCGAATCGTTTCCGTTACCAGCGCCGGGGCCGGACGGAGATCTCGAATTAGCGGTCCGTTTTTACATGTCCCCGTCCACGCGCTTTGGCAGCCCCGATGCAGGCGGGATGCACGCCGCGCCGGCGCTGGGGCTGGCGTCCACCGTGCAACTGCTTCAGGCCGCCGACGAGGACGCCCTTGTGCATCGTAATTTCAGCCAGCTGTTGCGGGGTTTCCTATTTCTTTTGATTGTTCCGCTGGTGCTGTGGGCGTGGCTCAAGAGCCGGGAGGAGCGGGCGTGGCTGTGGCTTTTTCTCGCAATGTCGTTCGATATCTTCGTCGGAGTTTTCAGCTCTGTAGCGGGCATGACGACCCTGATCACGATTTCGAGCGACATTATTTTCGATGTCGTCATTCTTAACACCCTCATATCGGCTTTTTGGACGATGTTCTGGTGGAACTGGTTCGGGTTGCGGGAGAAGCGCTGGATTCCACGTGCCTTGTGGCTGCTTGTAGCGGCGGAGATGCTAACCACATTCCTGGTAAACTCGCCGTACCTCGGTTTGAGTTTTGTGCCGCGGGCCTGGCTGCGCGTGTGGAATGACGCAGCGATCTGGTGCGTGGCTGCGCTAGGCCTGCTGCTGCTGGTCGTTCTGGTAGAGGGCTTTCGCCGCGACCGCACCGAGGCGCTGCTGGCAGCGGCGCCCATCCTGCTGCTGGAGTTCGTACAATTTTCGAGTTATCTCACCGCTACGTTCGACATTCCCAGCACATTTTACCCATTTGGTCTCGGCATAGGTCTCGGCCATATAGCCACTGTTCTTATGGTGATGGTGATCGGCTTGTTAGCCATGCGCCGGTTCCTGCGCACGCAGGTGAACGATGAGCTGGCGCGACAGGCGGTGAAGAAAGACCTGGAGCAGGCGCAGCAGTTGCAGCAGAGAGTGCTGGTGCCGGAGATGATTGCGTCGAAGTACTTCACGGTGGAGGCGGAGTATCTGCCCGCGCAGACGGTGGGCGGGGACTTCTTCCAGACGCTGGCGAAGCCGGACGGGACATTGCTGGTGGTGATTGGTGATGTATCTGGTAAAGGGGTGAGCGCGGCCATGCTGGTTGCGGTGCTGGTGGGTACGGTGCGCACGCGGGCCGACGAAAGCTTCGAGCCGGCTTCCATGCTGGCGGTGTTGAACCAGCGTTTGATTGGCCGCTCCGGCGGGCACTTTGCGACGTGCCTGGCGGCGGAGATCAGACCGGACGGGACGATGCGGGTTGCGAATGCGGGACATCTGCCGCCGTATCTGAATGGAAAGGAGATGGCACTCGAAGGCTCGCTGCCTTTGGGGATAGCCAGCGATACTGAGTATCCCGCCCAAACCTTCACGTTAAAGCCGGGCGACCGGCTGACTTTCATGACCGATGGGGTGGTGGAAGCCATCAACGAGTCTAAAGAGCTGTTTGGCTTTGAGCGTGCGCGCGATGTGAGCGGGGAGCGTGCGGCGGCGATTGCGCTGCAAGCGCAGAGCTTTGGGCAGGAGGATGACATCACGGTGGTGGGCGTGGCGTACGCGGCTGCGTGACTTCCCGGCGAAGCACCGGAGAAAGGATGGGCACTCTTTCATATCTGGTGCTAGTCTCTCTGGCATGAAGAAGATGGGGCTAGTCCTGCTTGCAGTGCTCTCCGTCTCCCCCTTGGCGATTTGCCAGACAATCAATTCTTCTCCCCCGGCGCGAGTGATCACGCTCGGCAATTCGGTGATCGCGCTGGACGGTATCTGGAAGTTCCAGCCGGGGGACTCGCCGTGGGTGAACGGAAAGCCGGAGTGGGCGCAGCCGGGGTATGACGACTCGAAGTGGGCGGCGATGGATCTGACGCCCAAGGCCGGGGCGGTTGACGTGCAGTTTGGGACAAAGGGCTTTTTGCCAGGATGGACGCAGAAGGGGTTCCCCAATCTGAGCGGTTATGCCTGGTACCGGATGCGGATTCGGGTGGCGGATGCCGGCGAGCCGCTGTGGCTCAAGATGCCGATCGACTTCGATGATGGCTACCAGGTTTACGCGAACGGGCAGTATGTGGGCGAGTGCGGAGGGTTCGCTCGTAATCATGTGCGGCTCTACTTTTCCCATCCACTTTCGTTTGCGTTGCCCACGCCCGGACCGGACGGTGTGCTTGAGCTGGCTGTGCGTTTCTATATGTCGCCAGCCACGCGATACTTCTATCCCGATGTTGGAGGCATGCATGAGGTGCCGATGGTGGGTGCGGCGTCCACGGTGCAGTTATTGCAGGCAGCGGACAGGGTGCAGGTTTTTCGCTATCAGTTGGGAATGTTTCTCACAGTTTTACTGTTTTTGCTGATTGCGCCGATGGCGCTGTGGGCATGGCTGCGGAACCGACAGGATCGCATGTACCTGTGGCTCTTTCTGGCGCTGGGGTGCACGATTTCCGCCAACATCGCGGACCTGGTCGCGGAGTCCACGTTCCTCCTTTCTTACTCGACCGGCCTCTTTTTGCGAGACATCTCGCTTCTCATCCTGCCTCTTTGGCTCATGTTCTGGTGGCACTGGTTCCACTTGCAGGGAACGCGCTGGATCATACGCGCTGCGTGGTTGCTGACGGCTGCGCGTGTGGTGATGGTGCTGTGTACTCTCTCACCGACGATGGGATTCAATTTACTGCCTCTGCATCTGCTGCATGGCGTCAATCTGGTTTCGCTCGGGCTCACCATCGCCATTGGCGCGCTGGTCGCGGCTTTGCTAGTCGAAGGCATTCGCCGCAATCGCGCCGAGGTGCTGCTGGCGGTTGTTCCCATCCTGCTGCTGGAGATTTCCACCTTTGACGACTACCTTCTGGCCATCTTCCATCAACCCGCCCGCTTTTTCGTCTATGGAGTTGGCATGCGTATCGAAGATCTCGCTGACATTTTGATGGGGCTGGTCGTCGGCGTAGTGGCCTTGCGGAGGTTTGTGCGTACACAGGTCCGCCAAGAGGTTTCGAGGAAGGCCATTGCGCAGGACCTGGAACAGGCGCATGAGTTGCAGCAGAAGGTGCTGATTCCGGAGGCGATTGCCTCAAAATACTTCACCATTGAGGCCGAGTACCGCCCGGCGCAGACGGTGGGCGGGGACTTCTTCCAGACGCTGACGCGGCCGGACGGGACGCTGCTGGTGGTGATCGGGGATGTGTCGGGCAAGGGCGTGAGCGCGGCAATGCTGGTCGCGGTGCTGGTGGGGGCGATTCGGAGTACTGCCGAGCAGAGTTTTGACCCAGCTGGGATGCTCGCCATGCTCAATCGCCGCCTGATAGGACGGTCGGGCGGGCACTTCGCGACGTGCCTGGCGGCGGAGATCAAGCCGGATGGAACGATGCAGATTGCGAATGCGGGGCATCTGCCGCCGTATCTGAATGGAAAGGAGATGGCGATTGAAGGCTCGCTACCGTTGGGCATCGCGAGCGATGCTGAATATCCTGCTCAGACCTTCACGCTCCAGGCTGGCGACCGGCTTACCTTTATGACCGACGGTGTGGTGGAAGCAACCAATGAGGCCAAGGAACTGTTTGGTTTTGACCGTGCGCGCGATGCGAGCCGGGAGCGTGCGGCGGCGATTGCGCGGCAGGCGCAGAGCTTTGGACAGGAGGACGACATTACGGTGGTGGGCGTGGCGTATTCGGCTACGTGATGGGGAGGCAGTTCTTCGCGGGTCGGCAACAGCGGTATAGTAAAGGTATGAGCGAATTGGCGCAGGACCGGTATTTGTTCGGAAACCTTGAGAGCAGCGGCAAGAACCGCGAGAAGCTGAAAGAGGTGAGCTACGGCTATGAGCAGCCGGAGGGGATCTTCCTGACTTCGCTGGATGCGGCGATCAACTGGGTGCGGAAGAGCTCGATCTGGCCGATGACGTTCGGGCTGGCGTGCTGCGCGATCGAGATGATGTCGATGGGGGCGTCGCGGTTTGATGTGGCGCGGTTCGGGGCGGAGGTGTTCCGTCCGTCGCCGCGGCAGTCGGACCTGATGGTGATTGCCGGGCGGGTATCGCAGAAGATGGCGCCGGTGATCCGGCGGCTGTATGACCAGATGCCGGAGCCGAAGTGGGTAATTTCGATGGGCGCGTGCGCGACGTCGGGCGGGGTGTTTAACAACTATGCACTCCTGCAGGGGGTAAATCAGGTGATTCCGGTGGATGTTTATGTGCCCGGATGTCCCCCAAGGCCGGAACAGCTCATCTATGCAATTACACTGCTGCAGGAAAAGATCCAGCACGAGAAGGGCAGTGTAAAGAGAGCACTTAACTTGCAGTAAACGCTTGATCCTGAGCCGGTTGATCGATATCGGGGAGGGTGAGGCGTGTTTCTTATAAGAATGAGCAAAATTCGAGCGGTCTGATATGACCCAAAGTGTGTAAAGTTGGGTTTATTTTCTGACTGAAAGTCTGGCGGTTTAGGCAACTGATTGAAGAATTTATGCTCTAAGTATGTGAAAGTGTGGTAATTTTAACGTCGTACTTTTTGTGCTTTTTTGGGTGCATTCTGCCCGTTGTCTTGATTCAGGCTTACTTTCCATAAGCTGTCATTCCACATTTGTATGACTTCCCATAGGTTGCGGAGGATACACGCATGCAGTCTCGTTTGTTCCATTCACTAAGCAGAATTTTGCTCGCCGGATGCGTATTAGGAGTTGGCGCATCGGTTATGTATGGGCAGAGTTCTTCGTCTTTGCCGTCTGCTCCCCAGGAGCAGTCCCCGTCCCGCGTCGATGTTTTCGTCGGGTATTCGTATGCAGCTCCCAAGGATACAGTAGTTACGCCCCTTGGGAACGGCAACTACTTTAATCAGCGCCCGTCCGACGTTAGTACCGGAGCGATTGCAAGCGGTGCGTACTACTTCAACCGTTACGTTGGCGGCCAGCTGGAGTATGCAAACCATCAAGATGGAAAAAATGATGGTTTCCAGACAATGATGGCCGGCATTATCTTCCGGTTCCCGTTCGAAGCGGACGACATCGAGCCGTTTGTGCACGGGCTGGTTGGCGCGACCCGCTTTGGCGGACCGAACAACGACGGCCCCGGTGCAAGCCCGGTAACGGTCCACTACAATACCTGGGGCCCCGCGTTTGAAGGGGGCGGCGGACTGGACTACGGGCTGCCGTGGTTTAATCACCACCTGTCGCTGCGTCTCTTCCAGGCCGATTACGAGTACATGCATGTGAACTTTGGGCCGCAGAATTTCACCGGCGGCCGGTTGAATGCGAACACAGCTCAACTGAGCACGGGTCTTGTTTTCCACTTTGGAAGCCTCACTCCTCCGCCGCCTGTACAGTACGCCTGCTCGGCCAGCCCAGACTCTGTGTATCCGGGTGAGCCGATCACGATTACGGGCACTGCGACGAACCTAAACCCGAAGAAGACGGCAACGTACAGCTGGACGGGCGAGGGCGCGAGCGGTTCGAGCTCGACGACAACGATCCAGACGGGCAGCCTGGCACCGGGCAGCTACACGGTGTCCGGTCATGTGTCGGAAGGCGCAAAGGCCGGCGAGTCCGCAGACTGCACGGCGAGCTTCACGGTGAAGCAGTTTGAGCCTCCGACAGTGAGCTGCGTGGCGAATCCTTCGAACGTGAATCCGGGCGAGAGCTCGACGATCACGGCGACTGGCGTAAGCCCGCAGAACCGTCCATTGACCTACAGCTACCAGGCATCAGCAGGATCGATCAGCGGAACCAGCAATACGGCAACGTTGTCGACGACGGGGGCACCGGCCGGAGAAATTACGGTCACGTGTAACGTTGCAGATGACAAGGGACAGACGGCGTCGGCTACGACGACGGTAACCGTGGCGGCTCCGCCGGCACCGGCACCGAAGACGCAGACGCTGTGCTCGATCGAGTTCAACCATGATCCTCGGCGTCCAACCCGCGTTGACAACGACGCGAAGGGCTGCCTGGATGACGTGGCGCTGAATCTACAGCGTTCGCCCGATGCAACTCTGGTGGTCGTGGGCAATTCGGCCCCGGTACCCGAGGTGCGCGGACGCCATCGCCGGAGCGAGATGTCTGCCGAAGAGATGGCTGCTCAGCGTGCGGTGAACACGAAGAGCTACCTGGTGACCGAGAAGGGCATTGATCCGACCCGCATTTCGGTGCGGACGGGCAACTCCGGAACAAATGAGGTGGAGGACTACCTTGTACCGTCCGGAGCGAACTTCGAGGCCGATGTGCCGGGCACGACCATGGTTAACGAATCTCTGGTGAAGCCACAGGCTCGTAAGCCGCTGGGCGAGCGCCATCCGGTTCGTCACCATCACAAGAAGGCGGCAGCTCCGAGTCAGTAAGCTGCCAGTAACTAGAACTAAAGAAAGGCCGTCCGGGTTTCCGGGCGGCCTTTTTGTGTGCACGGGAGCTGCAAAGTGTGATTGCCGACACCGGGCGGGTATCGAAAATGGTATCCACAGTTCCGGGGGGACGGGGATATTATCGTACAGAAGCGCGTCGAGCCTCGAGGCTTCCCCCGAAGGAACTTATGAATCGAAGAAAGTTTCTCTCCCTCTTGGGTCTGGCCACCTTAGTACTCGTGATTTTTCATCCGGCTGCGGCCACGGCAGCCTCTTCCCGCTGGATTTCGGTCGGGCCCGCAGGGGGCGATGCACGCTCCTTCGCGTCCAGCCCCGCTGATCCCCATCATATTTATTTGGGAACTACGAATAGCTGGATCTATCAGTCCACGGATGATGGCGCTACCTGGACGAGACTGGCGCAACTGGGCGCGGTTGATGATCTGGTGATCGATAACCTGCTTGTTGATGAATCCGATCCGAAGACGCTGTATGCCGGCGTTTGGCAGATGGATGAAAACGGCGGCGGAATCTATATCAGCCATGACGAAGGCCGTACCTGGACAGCAAGTCCGGGGATGCTGGGCCAGTCGGTGCGGTCACTGACGCAGGCTGTGTCGAATCCTAATATCCTGGTCGCCGGAACAATGACAGGCGTGTACCGCAGCGAGGATGGAGGGTTGCACTGGACGGAGATCAGCCCGCCGGGCAGCCAGGAGATTCACAAGGTAGAGTCGGTAGCCATTGATCCGACAGATGCGAAGATCATTTACGCCGGGACCTGGCATTTGCCATGGAAGACGACGGATGGCGGCGCGAACTGGACCAACATCAAACAAGGGTTGATCGTTGATTCGGATGTGTTTTCGATTTTGCTGGATCCGAAGTTTCCGACCACGATGTATCTGAGCGCCTGCTCGGGAATTTACAAGAGCGATTCGGCCGGGGCGCAGTTCCACAAGATCCAGGGTATTCCTTCTTCTGCGCGTCGCACGCGGGTTCTGATGATGGATCCGGCGAACCGCAGCATTGTGTACGCCGGAACGACCGAGGGCCTGTACAAGACGGAAGATGCGGGCACGAACTGGAAGCGGATGACCGGACCGGACCTGATTATCAACGATATTTATGTAGACCCGACGAATCCGAATCGCGTGCTGCTGGCGACGGACCGCAGCGGCGTGCTGGCAAGCAATGACGCTGGAGTGAGTTTTGCGTCATCGAACAGCGGAATTTCGCAGCGGCAGGTGGTAGCGCTGCTGGCGGATGCAAAGCGGCCCCAGACGATGTATGCAGGCGTGGTGAATGACAAGAGCTATGGCGGCGTGTTTGTATCCGAAGACGCCGGCAAGAGCTGGACACAACGCAGCCAGGGACTGGACGGGCGCGATGTGTTCAGCCTGGCGCAGTCGGAGGACGGGACGGTCTATGCAGGAACGAATGACGGGCTGTTCCGGTTGAGCGGCTACGTGTGGGTTCCGGACAGCAGAGTTGTGAATGAAAGGACGCGTACAGAGTACTATTACCGGCGTCACAAACGCCTTTCGCGCACGGTTGTAACAGGCAAGAGCGAGTCGGAGATTCGCACGCGGGTCAACGATCTTTCGATGCAGGGACCGGTATGGTACGCAGCAACGGCGGAGGGTGTTTACCGGAGCACGACTCAGGGGGCTACCTGGACCGGGCCGGTGCTCCGCGGCGGTGATTACCGCTTTGTGGACGCGCATGACGGCGTGGTGCTTGCGGCGCAACTGTTCGGCATGCGGCTGTCACAGGACGGTGGAGTGAGCTGGCAGAGGTTGGCATTGCCGACAGGCCTGACCCAGGTCACCGCATTGACGGCGACGCCCAGCGGCGCACTGTGGGTAGGCGGGCTGCAGGGGGCGTTCTACAGCAATGACAAGGGGCAGACGTGGCAGGCAGTCAGCGATTTGCCGATACGAGATATCGACAACATCGATTACGACGCAGGGCTGGGGCGCGTGGTGATTACTTCACGCGACTCGGACCTGGTGTTTGCCCTGAACTCCGACGATCGATCGTGGAAGTGGTGGAACGCGGGCTGGCGAGTGCGAATGGTGCATTCGGTGGACGGCCGGCTGATAGCGGCGTCGTTATATGACGGCGTGGTGATGGAGCCGCATCGGGACAGCGTGCTGGCCCAGGAAATGGCGACGAGATAGCTGTGGCCGAGATACGCCGGGTCGAGCGCGAGGATGTCGAGACTCTCTTCGCGCTGGACCAGGCGTGTTTCCGGCCGGGAATTGCCTACTCGAAAGCGGAGTTGAGGTATTTCCTTTTTCATCCCACCGGAATTTCGCTGGTTGCGGCTGATGGCGACGGCATTGCAGGCTTTGCGATTGCCGAGATGCGCATGGAACATGGGCAACCGATCGGGCATATTGTGACGATTGATGTAGAGCCGGCACGGCGCAGGCAAGGCGTGGGCCGGATGCTGATGCGGGCAGTTACAGAACGCTTCCGTGAGGCAGGCGTAGCACGCCTGCGGTTGGAGGTCGCGGTAGATAATAACGGCGCGATTGCGTTTTACAAGGAGCTTGGATTTGCCCTGGAGGGGCGCATTCGGGGGTATTACCTGGGACGGCTGGATGCGCTGGTGATGGCGCGCGCGGCATGACGAGCTGTGCGGTTGAGGTTGTGGGCCCGGGTCAGGGCACCTAATTTGAAGCGGTGACCGCAGCGGTGAGCGAGGCACGCTCTGCCGGGGTCATGGGACCTTCCGCACGCCAGAGCACACGGCCCTGCTTGTTGACCAACAGCACTGCGATGGTGTGCACAGTGGGAATCCTGAGGGAACGGCGGAAGCTGTTTACATCGACATATAGAGGGACGATCCAGGGGTAGGTCTCGGGGTCAGTTTCGTCGCTGCGCATGGAGGCATCGTCCCACCAGCGGAAGATAAAGTTTTCGCTGGCGGAGACGGGCATGCGGTACCAGCGGAAGCTGAAGTTGGTATGCTGCAGGGCCTGGGCGACGGGTATCCAAGTCTCAATTTGTGTCTGCTGCTCGGGCTTAAAGGAGATAAGCAGGAGGTTGAGCGGGGCGGCGAAGTCGGAAGGCAGGTTGAGCCTGGCTTTGGCGAGGTTGTATGTGGAAAGAGAGGGGAAAACAGGGGGTGCAGAAGGTTTGTTTTGGGCAGTGGCAGGCGAAATAAAGGCACAGAGAATTGCGCACGGGGCAACAAGAGGCAAAGCAACTGTGAGAAGACGCGGTAAAAACTTCATGGGATATGGCAATGAACAAGTCCTGGTTAGCAATTCGGTTTTGCGATTCGTGCTGCTCTTCCTGATTTTTCGATTGCCGGTGGTGCGATTTAAGGACGAATAATGCTTGTGTGAACTACTCCTGTCGAATGGTACCAGCGAAGTA
>JASHUR010000181.1 GCA_030039895.1 Acidobacteriaceae bacterium
GCGCCGACGCGGGACATAGGCGTGCTGAATGAGGGGATTGGCGGGAACCATTTGCTGACGGATGGGCTGGGGCCGAATGCACTGGCGCGGTTTGATCGCGATGTGCTGGCGCAGGCGGGCGCGCGCTGGGTGATTGTGTTTGAGGGCGTGAACGATCTGGGCGGGCTGACGCGCGAAGGCGAAGTTCCGGAGGCAGAACATGCGCTGCTGGTGCACAGGATTGAGTCGGCGTATGCGCAGATTGTGATGCGGGCGCATGCAGCCGGAATCAGGGTGATTGGCGCGACGATTACGCCGTTTGCGGGGTCGGACTATTACCATCCGGGGCCGCGGACGGAGGCGGACCGGGAGGCAATCAACAAGTGGATTCGGACGCCGGGGCACTTTGATGCGGTGCTGGATTTTGACGCAGCGATGCGTGATCCGGCTGACCCGGACCGGTTGCGGCCTGCATATGATTGCGGCGACCATCTGCATCCTTCGCCGAAGGGATATCGCGTGATGGGAGATGCGGTGCCGCTGGAATTGTTTAAACAAAGAGATGAAATCGGTATCAGTGGGCGGCAATGATCGTTTATCTTGTTGTAACCGGGCAAGCAGAGGAGATTGCGCGGGCATGAATGCCTATGAACATTAAAGAAGTGGCGCGGCTCGCCGGAGTTTCGACGGCGACGGTTTCGCGGACGATCAACGGTTCGGACAAGGTGACGACGGAGACCGCGGAGCGGGTGAAACGGGCGATCGAGCAGCTGAAGTTCTATCCGAATACGAATGCGCGCGCGCTGGGCTCAGGCAAGAGCAGCCTGTACGGGTTGATCATCTCAGACATTACGAACCCGTTTTTCCCGGAGCTGGTGAAGAGTTTTGAGGACATGGCGGTGCAATACGGGCAGGAAGTGCTGATTGCCAACACGAACTACGACAAGCATCGCATGGAGCACTGCGTGGTGCGGATGCTGCAGCGCAAGGTGGATGGCGTGGCCATTATGACGTCAGAGATGGAAGAGCATCTGATTGATGAGCTGAGCAGCCGGAAGATTCCGCTGGTGTTTCTGGATATGGGCACGGTGCAGCGGGGCATCAGCAATATTGCGGTGGATTATCCGGCAGGGATTGACGCCGGGGTGGCGTATTTGCGCGAGCTGGGACACGAGCATATAGGGTTCATCAGCGGGCCGCTGAATCTGGTTCCGGCGCAGGTGCGGCACAAGGGATTTATGAAGAGCATGCGGCGGCAGGGGCTGACGGTGGACAAGAGCCTGATGCAGGAAGGCAACCATCGCATGGACGGCGGGCACGATGCGATGGCGCGGATGCTCAAAAGCAAGAGGCGGCCGACAGCGGTGATGACCTCGAATGACGTGACGGCGATTGGCGCGATGGGCGCGATTTATGAGCACGGGCTGAAGATTCCGAGGGACATCTCGGTGGTGGGTTTTGACGATATTGCGATGAGCGCATTTACACAACCCGCCCTGACGACGGTACGGCTGCCCAGGGACGAGGTTGCGCGGGTGGCGTTCCGGGCGTTGTACGGGACCCAGAACGCGGCCACGGCAAAGGGCGTGGAGTACCGGATTGAGCCGAAGATCGTGATACGGAACAGCACAGGGCCGGTGAGGGGATAAAGTAGCGAGCCGGTCCTAATCAATACGTTCATGGCGGTAGCCAGCGTTGGTGAGGAGGGTGCGGATCTCTTCGATGTGCTCGTCGCCGCGCGTTTCCAAGGTAATGTCGATGACGGTGTCTCCGAGGCTGACGCCGTAGTGTGCGCGGTCGTGCGCGGTTTGCACGATGTTGGCGCGGGCGTCGGCGAGGATGCGGGTGAGCTGATGGAGCGCGCCGGGGCGGTCGGTGAGGTGGATGCGGAGGCGGGTGCGGCGTCCGTCCTTGACGAGGCCGCGTTCGATGATGCGGGCGAGGAGGCTGACGTCAATGTTGCCTCCGCCGATGAAGACTGCGGTGCGCTGGCCGCGCAGCGAGGTTTTGTGTTGAAGGAGCGCGGCGAGGGCGACGGCCCCGGCGCCTTCGGCGAGGGTCTTTTCGCGTTCGAGTAAAACCAGAATGGCTTTGGCGATCTCCTCTTCCTCGACGGCGACGAGCTCGTCGACGTAGCGCTGGACGAGCGGGAGGGTGCGCTGGCCGACGCGGCGGACGGCGATGCCGTCGGCGATGGTGGCTTCGGCGGGGATGGTGACGGGCGAACCTGCGTCGGCAGCGCGGAGCATGGAGGGGAGGCGCTCGGTCTGCACGCCGATGACGCGGATGTGCGGGTTGGACTCCTTGATGGCGCAGGCAACGCCGGCGATGAGGCCGCCGCCGCCGATGGGCACAACAACGGCTTCAAGGTTGGGAATCTGCTCAAGGAGTTCGAGGCCGATGGTGCCCTGACCTTCAATGACGGCGTCGTCGTCGAAGGGATGGAGGAAGGTCATGCCGTCCTGGGCGGCGAGGCGCAGGGCCTCGGTGCAGGCCTCGTCGTAGTTGGCGCCGTGGAGGACGACTTCGGCTCCGTAGGCGGCGGTGGAGGCGGTTTTGACGAGGGGTGTCATGAGGGGCATGACGATGCGGGCGCGGAGGCCGCGCGCGGTGGCGTGGCAGGCGACGGCCTGGGCGTGGTTTCCAGCGCTGGCGGCGATGACTCCGCGGGATTTTTCCTGGGGCGAAAGGGTGAGGATTTTGTTGAGGGCGCCGCGCTCCTTGAAGGCCCCGGTGCGCTGGAGGTTGTCGAGCTTGAGGAAGACCTGCTGGCCGGTCATGCGGGACATTTCGTCGGAGTGGGGAGCGGGCGAGAGGTAGATGTCGCTCTGGATACGCTTTCGGGCCTGCTGAATTCCGGTGAGAGTGACGGGCATGGTGTTTGTCCTGTGTTGTGCCTGGTTTTCAGAGATTAAAAAACCACCTGACTCAGGGAGCCGGTGGTCTTGGGTGGTTTCGGATTCGATTCGCCAGCCGCCTGCTCCCTATGGGGAAGGAATGATCATGATGGCCGAAATAATTCGGCTAATGATGGCGGGCGCGTTGGTCATGACGCGGTGCATGCGAATGAAGAGATGAAAACAGAGAGCGGGCGGGAAGTCAACTCGCTGCCGCCTTGGCAAGCCCTTCGGCGGCGGCGAGGACGGGTTGCATTTCTGCGGGGAGGTTGTGGCGCTGGCGGAGCCAGGCGGGGTCGTTCCAGGATAGCAGGGCGGTACCGTCGGGTTGCTCGGCGACGAGGATTTTGAGGGGCAGGTCGATGGCGATCGAGGGAGCGGCGAGCATGAGCGGGGTTCCAGCCCTGGGGGCGCCGAAGATGAGGACTTTGGTGGGCGGCATTTTGAGCCCGACCTTTGCGGCCTCGCCGGAGTGATCGACGAGAGCGAAGAGGGTGACGCCTTTCTCGATT
>JASHUR010000182.1 GCA_030039895.1 Acidobacteriaceae bacterium
AGGAAGCCGGTGCGATGCCAGTACCAGGCGTACCAGAGGATGAGCGGCAGAGCAGGCATTGAGAGCAGGGCCGCTGCGCGGGCGGGTTGCCAACTACGGGTGCGGAGCGCGCGGTAGAGGAGCCATGCGACGAGTGCGAGCGGAGTGACGATGGCGGTCTCTTTAGAAAGCACAGCGAGGGAGAAGCAGAGAACGGCGGGCCAGAGGCGGTGTTCGTCGAGGAAAAAGGCCAGCGACCAGAGAATGGCGGCGGCGGCGAAGATGTCTGCCTGGGCGAGCGAGCTCTGCGCGAAAAAAACGGGGTAGATGGCGGTGAGCACCAGTGTTGCCAGAGCAACAGAGGCAGACCGTGACACGGTAAGCGCAATGCGCCAGACGGCAGTAAGGGCAAGCGCGGCGACGACACACACCGCAGTGCGGGTAACGAAGGGAGAGAAGCCGAAGAGCTTCCAGAAGACGGCGAGATAGATGGAAGGCAGGGGTGGGTGCGCGTTCGAGAGGGTGGAGTATGGGATGAGCGAGCCGCTGCGGAAGAAGTCAAACGCTGCAGGGATGTAGTATCCGGCTTCATCCCAGTAATAGGGCAGGCGCAGGAGCGGCCAGTGGGCAATCCAGACGGCTGCGAAGATGAGCGGAAAGACAGCCCACGCCGGGATGCGGTTCGACAGAGACAAAGGGCGGGATTGCGGTGCGCCGGGAGTACTCACGGCCTTAGTGGACAGGGCCGGTGGGGACGGGAATGGGCGTGCCCTGCGGCTCAAGTGCGATGGTCCCGAAGGCCTGCTCGTATTGGGCGAGGTTCTGACTGAGCATGTTCCAGAGGGCCTTGGCCTGCTGGGGGCTGAGATAGACGCCGTAGTTGTTCTGCACGGTGACCTGGTCGGGGGTCTCAGAATGGGCGATGCCGAAGTTGAGGAAGAAGTCCCAGACGCTGACGCGGATTTGCACGCTGTTGGCGTAGGACTCGCGATAGTCGGAGGACTTGGTGAGGTTAATCCTGGGTTGCTGGGTGGGATTCATGGTGCTTACAGGGTAAAGCAAAACGGGAGGGTGATGGTGCGAAAGGGGGGATTTGAACCCCCACGGGTTGCCCCGCCAGATCCTAAGTCTGGTGCGTCTGCCAATTCCGCCACTTTCGCGTGGTAGAGCCTGCCGATATTGTACTGTGCCTATATCCGGTGAGGCAGTGCGAATGTTGCGTCCTCTTGCGGCGAGGCGACCGTAGTGGATGCTCCCTGAGTGTAAGCTGAGGGGCATGACTGTCGAGCACTTTGTGCGCTCACTCCACAACGACGCGCCGGACACGGCGTACACCGCGCCGCTTGCAGCGCTGTGGTGGGACGCGAAGGGTGAATGGTCGAAAGCGCATGGCTTAGTCGATGAACTTGAGACGAAAGAGGGAATGGCAGTCCACGCTTACCTGCATCGCAAAGAGGGATCACTCTCAAACGCTGACTACTGGTATAAACGAGCCGGACGTGGGTTTTACCGCCCGTCGCTTGATGATGAATGGAAGGCACTTGTCGAAGGGCTGCCTGGGTAATCGCGACTGAGGAGCAAGTTTGCGCATGCTAAAATCGAGGTAATTTTAGGCGCTGCAAGTACCATGAAGCACGTATTTTTACGCGTGCAGGGCCTGGTTTTGACGGGCAGCGTTGGATACCCGAAGGCGCGTCCTGAGCAGAAAGATCCTGAGTGACAACGACTTCCACGACGATTACCGGACTCAAGAGCAGGATTGAGACGCGACAGGCCCGCATCGGGATCGTCGGGATGGGGTATGTGGGGCTGCCGCTGGCTTTGCTGTTCAGTGAGCAGCGGTTTCCGGTAACCGGATTCGATATTGACGCACAAAAAGTGGGCACTCTGAACGCGGGCGGATCGTACATTGTGCGGATTCCGGGGACGGAGGTGCAGTCGGCGCAGCGGAACGGATTCAAAGCAACGACCGACTACAGCGAGATTGCGAAGATGGACGCGGTGATCATCTGCGTACCGACGCCGCTGAATGAATATCACGAGCCGGATTTGAGCTACATTACGGGCACGCTGGAGGCGATGGCTCCGCATGTGCGCGAGGGGCAACTGATTGTGCTGGAGAGCACGACGTATCCGGGAACCACGGAAGAAGTTGTGGTACCGATGCTCGAAAGAGGCAACGGGACGGAGCTGCGGGTGGCGCGTGACGCGGAGTCGAAGGGGTTCTACGTAGCGTTTTCACCGGAGCGTGAAGACCCGGGCAACGACACGGTAGCGCGGCGGGACATTCCGAAGGTGATTGGCGGGTGCGGTCCGGTGGCGCTGGAGCTGGCGTCGGCGATGTACTCGGCGATCTTCAACCGGACGATCCCGGTGTCTTCTCCGGCGGCGGCGGAGATGACCAAGCTGCTCGAGAATATTTACCGCTGCGTGAACATTGCGCTCGTCAATGAGCTGAAACAGCTTTGCCTGCGGATGGACATTGATTTGTTCGAAGTGATCCACGCGGCGAAGACCAAGCCGTTCGGGTTTCAGGCGTTCTATCCGGGGCCTGGACTGGGCGGGCATTGCATTCCGATTGACCCGTTTTATCTCTCGTGGAAGGCGAAGGAGTTCGACTTCCACACGCGGTTTATCGAGCTGGCCGGTGAGGTCAACAGCAAGATGCCGTACTTTGTGATTGAGCAGACGATGGCTGCGCTGAACGAGCACGGGAAGGCGCTGAATGGGTCGAAAGTGCTGGTGCTGGGCGTGGCGTACAAACGAGATGTGGATGATCTGCGGGAGTCTCCGGCGCTGACGATTATTGAGCTGCTGCGCAAGCGCGGAGCGATTGTGAGCTACAACGATCCTTACTTTGCGCGTGTTGGACGGGGACGGCACTACGACCTGAACATGGAGAACACGCCGCTGGTGGATTTGGGGCAGTATGATGCGGTGCTGATCGTGACGGACCACTCGGACTATGACTACGCGCGCATAGTGGCGGAGGCGAAGCTGGTGGTAGACACTCGGAACGCGACGAAGGGGATCGTGTCCGACAAGATTGTGCATTGCTGAGCCGTTGAGAACACTCGTATGGAATTTGTTGATCTGAAGGCGCAGTACCGGCTAATCAAGCAGAGCGTGGATGCGGGCATTCATGCGGTGCTGGAGCACGGGCAGTACATTCTGGGGCCGGAAGTTGCGAGGCTGGAGGCGGAACTGGCGCGGCGGACGGGCAGCAAACACTGTATCGCCTGCGCGAGCGGAACGGATGCGCTGTTGATTGCGCTGATGGCACTGGAGATCGGGCCGGGCGACGAGGTGATTACGTCGCCGTTTACGTTTATTGCTACGGTCGAGATGATTGCCCTGCTGGGCGCACGACCGGTGTTTGTTGATATTGATCCGAAGACATATAACTTAGATCCGGCAAAGCTGGCGGCGGCGATGACGGAGCGGACGCGGGCGATCATGCCGGTGTCACTGTATGGGCAGTGTGCTGATTTTGATGCGATCGCCGAGGCGGCGGGGAAGCTGCCAGTGATTGAAGATGCCGCGCAGAGTTCTGGGGCCAGGTACAAGGGGCGGCAATCGTGCAATTTGAGCGCGATCGGCTGCACGAGCTTTTTCCCGTCGAAGCCGCTGGGTTGCTATGGTGACGGCGGTGCGTGCTTTGCGAATGACGACCACCTTGCCGAGCTGATGCGAGAGATCCGCAATCACGGGCAGGCGTCGCGATACCACCATGTAAGGTTGGGAGTGAACGGGCGGCTGGATTCGATGCAGGCAGCGGTGCTGCTGGCGAAGCTGGAGGTATTCGACCGGGAGCTCGAGCTTCGCGAAGAGGTAGCAAAGCGATACAGCGCACGGCTGAAGGGGATTGTGCAGACGCCGTGGATTGCCGAGGGCAATACGAGTGTTTACGCACAGTACACAATTGAGGTTGATGAGCGCGAGCGCGTGGTGGAGGCGCTGAAGAGGGAGGGAATTCCCACGGCGGTGCATTATCCTGTGGCAGCGCACATGCAGCCGGCGTTCGCGGGGTTGGGATATAGGGCCGGAGACTTTCCGGCGTCAGAGCGGGCGGCGCAGCGTGTGCTGAGTCTGCCGATGCATCCTTATTTAAGGGCGGAGGACCAGGAAAAGATTGGAATGGCGCTGGAGCGGGCAGTGAAGAGCGGGGCCTCGGCGCTGCTCGACTCTGTGTGCTAATTCGGGCATTCTGAAGTTGGGCTGGTCGTCTGCATTTGGGCGGCAGTACTGTTTACGGGCTGAATCTGCAATGCGGTGAGATAGAAGCCTCTGAACCGGACGTTAAGGGAAGAGAGATGAAGCACCAGGCTACGATTGCGGTCGTGGGTTCCGGATATGTCGGGCTTGTCTCGGCGGCGTGCTTTGCCGAGATAGGGCACCGCGTGATTTGCGTGGATAACGACGAAGAAAAAGTCCATATGCTGAACGCGGGCGGCGTGCCGATCCATGAGGAGTATCTGCCGGAGTTGTTGAGCCGTCACCAGAATGGGAGCGTTGAGTTTACGACGAAGCTGCATGAGGCGACGGCGCAAGCTGACGCGGTATTTATTGCAGTGGGCACTCCGCAATCGGACACGGGTGATGCGGACCTTTCCTATGTGGATGCGGTTGCGAGCGAGATTGCGCGCTCGGTGGACGGCTACAAGGTGATTGTCGAGAAGAGCACCGTACCGGTCTACACGAATGAGTGGATTACGCGGATTCTGGAGCGGAACGGCACATCGAAAGAGGCGTTCGATGTTGTGTCAAACCCGGAGTTTTTGCGCGAGGGGACGGGCGTTACAGACTTTCTGCATCCGAACCGGATTGTGATCGGGGTTGAAAACGAGCGCGCGGCGAAGGTGATGCGGCGGATCTACGAGCCGCTGACCTCCGGAGAGTACTACAGTCTGCCGCATGCAGTCCCGGGAGGGAGGACGGCGAGCAATCCGCCGCCACTGCTGGAGATGTCGACCAAGGCCGCGGAGCTTACCAAGCATGCGACCAATGCGTTTCTGGCGATGAAGATTTCATTCATTAATGCAGTTGCGAATATTTGCGATGCTGCGGGAGTGAATGTGGAAGAAGTTGCCAAAGGCATCGGGATGGATGAACGGATCGGCCCGAAGTTTCTGCGCGCGGGAATTGGATATGGCGGATCGTGCTTTCCGAAGGATGTGGCGGCGTTCCGCTGGGTGGCGGAGCAACTGGGGCAGCAGTTTGACTTGCTGGCAGAGGTAGAGAAGATCAACAACCAGCAAAAGAAGCTGTTCTTCAGAAAGATCCGGTCGGCTTTGTGGACGCTGCGAGGCAAGGACCTGGCGGTGTTCGGACTGGCGTTCAAGGGGGGCACCGATGATATTCGGGAGTCGCCTGCGATCGAGATTGTACAGATGCTGCTCAAAGAGGGCAGCCGTGTGACGCTATTCGATCCTGCGGCGTCGGAGCGGGCGAAGGCTGTGATCCCGGAGGGGCCGCAGGTGCGGTATGCGACGGATATGTACGAGGCGGTGAGGGATGCCCATGCGCTGGTGATTCTGAGCGATTGGCAGGAGTTTGCGGCTGTCGATCTGGACCGGCTGCGTCAGACGTTGCGACATCCGATTGTGATTGACGGAAGAAATCTCTTTGATCCGGTCCTGATGCTGGATAAGGGATTCACTTATTTCAGCGTTGGCCGACCGTATCCAGCGGTTGGAACGAAAGCGCTCAAAGACCGGTAAAAGGAGTCCGAAGGGTTGGGAACACAACGTGTATTGGTGAGCGGCGCGGCGGGCTTTCTGGGCTCGCATCTGTGCGAGGCATTGATTGCTGAAGGCGCGAGCGTGGTTGGCGTGGACAATCTTTGTACGGGCACGTACGAGAACCTGACGGAGCTTAATCGTGAACCACGATTCGAGTTTATTGACCATGACATCTGCGAGCCGTTGAAGATCGATGGCGTGGACTATGTTTTTAACTTTGCCTCGCCTGCCAGCCCTGCCGATTATGCGCGGCTGGGGCCGGAGACTCTGAAGGTCGGATCCTACGGGACGCTGAACATGCTGGAGATTGCGCGGAGCCTGGACGCGAAGTTTCTGCATGCTTCAACATCGGAGTGTTATGGCGATCCGGACATACACCCGCAGCCAGAGACCTACTGGGGACATGTGAATCCAATCGGGCCGCGATCAGTGTATGACGAGTCGAAGAGATTCTCAGAAGCGGCGGTGATGGCGTACTACCGCTACTATGGGGTGGACACGCGGATGGTGCGAATCTTCAACACCTATGGGCCGCGGCTGCAGCCGACAGACGGGCGGGTAATTTCAAACCTGATGATGCAGGCGCTGCTGGGGGAAGATCTTACGATTTTTGGGGATGGTTCACAGACGCGCAGTTTTTGCTATGTGTCGGATTTGATCGATGGGATCATGCGGCTGTCGAAGTCGGATGAGCATACGCCGGTGAACATCGGGAACCCGGAGGAGTGGACGATTCTGGAGTGCGCCAAGCAGGTGCTGGCTGTGACGGGGTCGAAGAGCAGGATCCGCCACGAAGCTTTGCCCGAAGACGACCCGACGCGACGCAAGCCGGACATTACGAAGGCGAAGGAGCTGCTGGGCTGGTCACCCAAGGTGACACTACCGGAGGGCTTGCGGCTGTCGCTCGACTACTTTGAGAAGCGCGCGAAGGAGACGCCCACTTCCAAAGCATGATTGGTCCGGTCAGCTAGTCATCAAATTTAACGTTGACTTCGCCGAAGGTGGAGAAGCGGATCTCGGCAGTAGAGCCGGGATTAGCCAGGGTCTTGCCGGACCAGCTTCCGGTGGTGATCCACTGGCCGGATTTGAGACCGCCGGTACGATAACTGCCCGCATTTGCCAGCCAGGTTACGAGACGGAGCAGATCAGTGCCGGCGGGGTTTGAGGCTTTGCCCTCGAAGCGCAGGGCACCGTCAACAGCAACGTTGACGCGCTCCTTAGCGAGATCGCAGGTCTTCCAGCCTGCGTACGGCTTACCGTAAACAAAGCCGCCGTGCATCTGGAGATCGCCAATCATGGACAGCCTGTCGACGGCGTCCGGGTCGTAGTAGGCGGATTCGAGTAATTCAATGACAGGATGCGCGGAGGCGATGGCATCCATAACCTCCTGACGAGTGTACGGCTCGGCACGCGGCGGGAGGTCTTCGCCGAGGCAGAAGGCAATCTCAGCTTCAACGCCGCGAAGGCGCTTGAAGGTGGGCGCGATACGGCTGCCGGAGGTGGCGAATCCGCCCCACAATGGCATAGGGCCGAAGAGCGGTGTGGCGTCGGGCGAAGGCGCGCCAACTTTCCAGCCTCCAATGTCGCGCATGGCTTCAGCGACGATGTCCTGCAGGACATAGGCTTCTTCGAGAGAGCCGGGACGCAGCTCTTCCGGCAGATGACGGATGGGCAGGACCTCGCGCCGGGCCTTGAGGAGGATTTCTGCCGCCTGATACATGCGGTCGCGGTCCACGCTGGTGAGGGCCCTCGGGACTGTGCCTGTTGCCGTCATCGGGTGTGCTCCTTTTATGGGCTTTGTGCTTGCTGAAGAGGGGTTTGTGAGGATATCAGCGGTGGTTTCAGTGATCCACAACTCCAAATCTGAAGGGCTTTGATGCGCTGAAAAGACGTGGCGCAGAGACTTGGTGCGAATTGTAACCTAATGGGCGGGTTTATAGTCGAACAACAGGGGAAATGAACTACCATGCTGATTCGCAAGTCAGATCCGAATCCCATCCCTTCTTCTGAGATTACTCCCCGGTCGGCGTATATGAACCGGCGCGCATTTATTGCAGCGGGAGCGCTGGGCGCCGCAGCTTTAGCTGCTGACCGGCTTGCTGGTGTGATGCGACCGGAGCAGGTGCAGGCGGACACCAAGCTGGCGACGATCCAAAGCCCGCTTTCGGCGAAGGACTTGACTCCGACGTCGTTCTACAACATTACGCATTACAACAACTTTTACGAGTTCGGGCCGAATAAGGACGACCCTGCTCGCAATGCGGGGAAGTTGCAGACGAGTCCGTGGAGCGTGACTGTTGAAGGCGAGGTGAAGAAGAAGAAGGTCTTCGACATCGATGCGCTGATGAAGCTGCGGCCACTGGAAGACCGGGTGTACCGGTTCCGGTGCGTTGAGGCGTGGAGCATGGTGATTCCATGGGTCGGGTACTCGCTCTCGGAGTTCATCAAGCAGTGCGAGCCGACATCTTCGGCAAAGTATGTGCAGTTCATCTCAGTCGACAGGCCGAGCCAGGAGCCGGGCATCGAGGAGGTGAACCTGAACTGGCCGTATTCGGAGGGTCTGCGGATGGATGAGGCGATGCATCCGCTGACGCTGCTGACTTTTGGGTTATATGGGCAGGTGCTGCCGAACCAGGATGGCGCGCCGGTGCGCGTGGTGGTGCCGTGGAAGTACGGCTTCAAGTCGGCGAAGTCGATTGTGAAGGTGAAGTTTGTGAAGGACCAGCCGGGGACGACGTGGAATGAGATGGCTCCAAACACTTATGGCTTCTACTCCAATGTGAATCCGAATGTAGACCACACGGAGTGGAGCCAGAAGATGCAGAGGGTGATCGGGGCACCGTTCTGGAAACAGCTTGAGCCGACGCTGATGTTCAATGGCTACGGCGACCAGGTAGCGAGTCTGTACAAGGGCATGGATTTGAACAAGTATTTTTAGCCGGAGACAGTGGGTCTTGCTTCCGGGGCGGCGCTGCTGGGAAGTATCATTAAGAGCAGCGCAGAAAATAAGATGTCGAATCGTGTTGTGATTGCCCTGAAGGTGCTGGTCCATGTTGCCTGCCTTGCTCCGATTGCCTGGCTGGTTTTCCATCTTCTAGAAAACACACTGGGACCTGATCCGACCCATGCCGCGGCTTTCTTTACCGGGCGTGGGACGCTGCGTCTGCTGGTGATCACGCTGGCGATTACGCCGGTGCGGAAGCTGGTCCCGAAGCTGGGGTGGGTCATCCGGTTCCGGCGCATGCTGGGGCTGTATGCCTTCTTCTATGCGTGCCTGCACCTGCTGACCTATGTATGGCTCTATTCAGGGTTTAGCCTGGCGGCGATGATTGACGACATCAGCCAGCGGAAATTCATAACCGCGGGGCTGGCGGCGTGGTTCCTGTTGCTTCCGCTGGCGCTGACCTCAACCAGGTGGTCGATACGGAAGCTGGGCGGAAGGAACTGGAACCGGCTGCACCGGCTGGTCTATGTGGCGGCGATTTCAGGGGTTATCCATTACTGGTGGGGCGTGAAGCAGGGGGTGCGGACGCCGCTCGGGATCACGGTGGCGCTGGGCATTGTGCTGGCGGCAAGGCCGCTGCTGGCCTGGGCGAAGGGCAGAAGCAGCCGCGAAGTCGTGCCGGAAGCATAAATTCCGGGAGGCGTGGTTCGCCGGAAGGTGAGAGCGCATCTGTTATTGTTGAGGGAAGAGTTTCTTATGCAACGAGGGGCGGGCGACTATGGCCAAGGCAGTCTGGAACGGCGTGACGATCGCGGAAAGCGATAAGACTCAGACAGTTGAGGGCAATGTTTACTTTCCGGAGAGCGCCGTTAAACGCGAGTACCTGCGTTCCAGCTCGACCACCTCGACCTGCCCGTGGAAGGGTCAGGCGCGGTACTACTCCCTGATGGTGGATGGGCAGGAGAACCAGGACGCGGCCTGGTACTACCCCGATCCGAAGCCGGCGGCGCGTAACATCAAGGGGCACATCGCTTTCTGGCGTGGCGTCGAGGTAGAGAAGTAGCTGGCGGTCCCGAAGCGGGATGGACGCCAGTGCGGATTCCCCCCAATCGTTAGGGAACCAGAGAAGTCACCACACAACTTATTGACATTAAGCGCAGATGCGTGAAAGATGCAGGGAAGCGGAAAGCCCTCAGCGGGTGACCGCTCTCTTCCCCTATGTGGAACTGCGGGCGCAACGCACGTGCATCCACGGAGAGCCAACCAACTGCGAAGGCAGAGGCGAGACGGGCAGCGCGCCAAATTGTTGATTCCAAGAGACAATCCATACAAATCAGGAGGTCCGGCTGACCGCGCCACGCAGTTGTGGCCGCCAAAGAGAACCCATTCCCAGTACCGAAGAAAGCCAGGCGGAGCGGAGGCCCGCGTTTAGGATCCGAGCCGCAATTCAAACGAGGGCGAACACGAAGACAGGAGGCACGATGTCATCGGAACTGCAACTGCTCGATCAGTGGATTCCAGAACAGATGGAGCCGGGAACGCTGTTCCTGCTCGAGAACGACCAGGCGCTGGGAGACCCGAAGGACCCGTTTGTAGCGGTGCTGGCGTGCCCGGGGTGCGGAATGCTGGGGCTGATTACCCGTGTGCAATTTGCGGGTTTGCAGTCAATGATTTGCGGATCAGACAACTGTTCGCTTGAGTACTACCTGCGCGGGGACGAGATCGAGTTCAGGAAGCCGCACTGAGGCCAGCCGGGAAGCGGGCTGCAGGGGGATGAACGAATCATCGGGATCGCGTTGTTAAATTATTGATTTTATTATATTTACTGATTCGAATTTTGCGGGTAAGTTATTGATTTGGGCTATTTTCGCCGAAAGTTGTTGATTCGATTCGTTTTTGGTTGCAATCGGGCCTAAATTTTTGATTTGATGTGCATTCCCCATAACTTGTTGATGCATTCAAGCTTTCGCTTGAGACGCCGGTTGGGACCGCTCAACGCTGATAAATCCGGGAGCGGACCTGATCGGCATTTTTTGTACTTTCCCTTATATTTTCAGGATAGCATTTTGGGGCATGGTTACATGCATACGAAAGCGTATGAATATAAATGAGTTAGTGCGTTTGTGGGCTTGACAGGATTTTGCTGAGGGGCGGGCAGCGGAGCGTGGTAGGATGAAGCCCGACCAATGATGGGCGAAAGGAGGCGGCGATGAGACTCCTGGGCTTGTTTGTCGTATCGGTATTGGTGGCGGGGACGGCGGCTCCGCAGGTTGCACGGGCGCAGGCGCTGGGCGAGGCGGCGACTTTGAGTGCGGGTGTGTCAGCGGCAGGATCGGGTGCAGGGTCGGCGCTGGGGCGGAACATCAACGGGGCCATGAGAAGCGAAGGCCGCCGGATAACTGCGCGCGGGAAGACATCGACCTCGGGCGGGGTGGTCAATCTGCATTGGCGCGGCACGGAGCGGGCGCGGAATGGGCGGACGGCGCATGTCCCGGTGCGGGCGAAGGCGCTGGCGAAGACAAAGACGGGGAAGGCCGAGCCGGGGTTTGTGATTTACGGGGCGGATGCGCAGGATACTGACCCGGAGGGTGCGGCTGTGAGCCAGCCTAAAGCGGATGGGACGGCGAAGAAGGACGCGTCGGCGGGGCCGGGCGGTAAGAATTAGGCACGAAGTTGGATTGTATGTAGC
>JASHUR010000183.1 GCA_030039895.1 Acidobacteriaceae bacterium
AGCGGTAGCGCATACACGGCCCGCAGTCCGCTCTCCTGGAAATACTTCTTGAAGTACTCCCGCACCCTGGCGTCAGGATGCTCCGGTTCATCCTTGTGCTGCCGAACAAGCAAAGTCTCATCCTGATCCGAAAGCCATGTAAGCAACCCGCGGAGCTGTTCAACGGTGGCATCACCCGCGGGAATACTCGCCATTCCTGAGACGGCCCTCAGTTGCAGACGCCCTCGCTGGTCCAATGCGATCGCGCAGCGTTCAAACGGCAGCACCGACTGCGGGCTGTTCACGATAATCTGCAGCAGGCGTTCGAGACGAAGCGTAGAGGTGATCTCAGTGCTGACATGCACCAGGGCCTCGAGAATCTCCAGTTTCCGCTCACTGAGCAGCAGGCTTGCGTTCTTCAGGGCGCTGCTGATCGTCTCCGCCATGGTGTTCAGGAAGAAGAGATCGTCATCGTCGAATGCGCTTCCGTCAACTTTATTTACAGCTTCGACGACGCCGACTTCGCTGCCCTCCTGCAGGAGCGGAACGAGCAGAGCAGTATAAACAGGCGTATCGCTGTGCCCCTCATTCCGGCTTTTCAATCTGGGGTCTTCCGGGTCGTCAATAATGAGGGGGTCGCCTTCTTCCGCCATGTCTGCCACGTATCCCTCACCCGGCTCTTGTATGGACCCCACTTCTATGGTTTCATCCTCACCGGCTCTCGACATAAGCTTGAGATCATCACCCTCAAACATCCAGAGATGAATCGCCTGTGCGGGGATCATACTGATGACTTTTGCAGGAATGAGCTCGATAAGGGCGTCGAACTCCAGGGTGGAATTCAATGACTTCTCAAGGTCGTAGAGTTGAGTGAGCCTGTGAATGGAATTCAGGCGTTCCTGTCGCAGCTCCAGTTCGCTTTCAGCAGTAGCGAGAGACGAGGCGGCAAGTTTGACCAAAGGTTGCAGATCCAGGACCTGTTGCCGGGTGATCTCGCTGCCAAAGGAGAGCATCTCGAACATGCAGGAAATGGCCCCCTCAGTAAACGGGAGATAGGCGATTGAGCTGACGGTTCGGGTGGTAAGCACGTGACCGTATTCTTCGCGCCGCAACTGGCTGCCCTTGTAAAGCAGCGGTGTCCCGTCAGGCGGAAAAATCCGCGGCTTGCCCTCCAGGATCTCCTGAGCGGGTGCTGCGTCCCCGGAAAAAGCAATGGGAATCCAGGAGGCCTGATCGCCCTCTTTTTGAATGTTGTAGAGAACACATGCGCTGTCAGGAACGGCCTGGGTAAAAGTTTCCGTGAGGATTGCTGCGCGCCCGCCGGGTTCGGTGGCGTTGAGCAGGCCAATAGCCGCTGCAAGGAGACGTTCTGTACTCAGTCCACTCACAAGGAAGATCTCAGATGCTGGAAAAGAGCGACCAAAGCGTATATATTCAACGGGCAGGTCACCCGGAGGATAGTGGCAGCCTAGCAATCCGGGTTTCCTGTGTAAAGGGAATTTTTCCCCGGCGGAAATCAACGTGGATCTCGACATCAAACAGACCGGAAATATCTGCGTTCTCAAGGTAAAGGGCGCCTTGAAGTATGGCGAGCCAGTGATCGCGTTCGATAACGCAGTGCTTGCAGCCCTGGAGTCGGGCCACACACAGCTGATCCTGGATCTATCATCGATGCCGGTGATCGACTCTTGCGGTATCGGCTCTGTGGTAAACGCCTTGCGGAAGGCCGAGCAGCTGGGAGGGGATGCGAAACTGGTCGCCCCTTCACCTTTCGCCCTGAAGACCTTCAAGATGGTAGGGATACTGCCGCTCTTCCAGCTGTACTCCACTGAAACAGAAGCGATCGAGGCGACATCCTAGCGCGATCATCTGTCCTGCCCATATCGAGTCCGATCGGCCCGTTTTCCGCTCACATTCGTTGGATGACTTTGACCCCGGCCTGATGAAATAGCTCATTCATCTTCTCCACAGACCCATCGAGGTCGATGGCGCGACATGCTGGTTGAATGACTACAGCCGGCAGACCGAGCCGACGCGCATCCAGCGCCGAATATCCGACGCAAAAGTCATAGGCCAACCCTGCGAAAAAGACCCGGGTCAGGCCGCGCTCACGCAGGTATCCGCTCAGGCCTGTCGGGGTTACACGGTCGTTCTCAAAAAAAGCAGAGTATGAGTCAACATCGATTCTGTATCCCTTTCGGAGAATCAGTTCAGCCTGTGGCAGTTTCAGGGCAGGATGGAACTCTGCGCCAGCCGTGCCCTGGACGCAATGATCGGGCCAGAGCGTTTGCGGCCCGTACGCAGCCTGAATGGTCTCGAACGCCTTCCGCCCGGGGTGGTTCGAAGCGAACGATGAATGCCCCGCCGGATGCCAGTCCTGCGTCAGAACAATGTGCTGGAATCTCGGCGCAAGCTTTCGGATGGGATCGATTACTTGATCGCCCTGCGGCACCGCCAGGGCTCCGCCCGGGCAGAAGTCGTTCTGCACGTCCACGACTACGAAAACGTCTTCTGAGGTGATTTCCATTTCAATCACGAAAATGCCAGTTTCCCTCGAGTGTCAAAGGTTATCAAAGGCAACGGCCCATCGCCGGATCGGGCACGCATACATGGCGCCTTCTGGCATAGAGGTTACGCCAGTTGAAGTAAAGTGATCTTATCGTGATCATTAACCTCGCACGCCGGGCGCATAACCACAATTGGGAGCTGGACCCGATTACTCGGTCGCTTCTGGATACAGACTTCTACAAGCTTTTGATGCTGCAGTTCATCTGGCGAAACTTCCCGAAAACCAATGCTTCCTTTTCCCTTATCAATCGTTCGACGCAGACGCTGCTTGGCGATTTGATCAATGTTGACGAGCTTAGGGAGCAACTGGAGCATACAAAGAAGCTGCGGTTTCACAAGTCAGAGGTGATCTGGCTTGCCGGCAACACCTTCTATGGGCATCGCGGCATCTTTGATCCCGAATTTCTCGATTGGCTTGAACACGATTTTCGACTTTCAGATTATGAGTTGTCTGTCCGGGACGGCCAATTCTCACTCGCGTTCCGCGGGCTGTGGACAGAGACCACGATGTGGGAGATCTACTCGCTTTCCATTGTGGATGAATTGAAAACGCGGGCAGGGCTGAAGCATCTCAGCGAGTTCGAGCTGGACATTCTCTACGCGCGCGCCAAAACAAAACTCTGGGAAAAGATGGAACAACTGCGCGACATTCCCTGTTTGAGGGTGAGCGATTTCGGCACAAGAAGAAGGCACAGCTTTCTGTGGCAGGAATATGTGGTCAAGGCGATGAGCGATGTCCTCGGCGAGAGCTTTGCCGGAACCTCCAATACGTTTCTGGCCTACAAGCACGACCTGGAGGCGATTGGCACAAATGCGCACGAGCTGCCGATGGTATTGGCCGCAATGGCTGACACGGATGAAGAATTGAGGGAGTCACAATACCGCCTTCTCGATATGTGGCAGCAAACCTATCACGGAGAATTGCTGATTTTGCTTCCTGATACCTTCGGCACAACCCAGTTCTTCCGTCACGCACCAGACTGGGTGGCGGATTGGACCGGACAACGTGCGGACAGCAAGGACCCGTTCGTTGCAGGGGACGAATACATTGCATGGCTGAAAGAGAGAGGCCGTGATCCCAAGAAGAAACTGTTCATTGCCTCAGACGGACTTGATGCCGACCAGATCGTGAGGCTGCACGCTTATTTTGCAGGAACAATTCTCAATGGAGCTACTCCTGCTGACTTCCACTCGGCGAGTGATTTTCTCGATGAACGAAAGTGGAGCCCTGAACGACGCATCCGTTTCAGCGCGGGCTGGGGTACATTGCTTACAAATGATTTTCGTAACTGCAATCCGCAGGGCGATGAACGATTCGAACCAGTGAGCCTTGTGTGCAAGCTAAACGACGTTGACGGCAGACCCGCAGTGAAGCTATCCGATAATTTCCAGAAAGTGCAGGGACCGCCGGAGCAGGTTGAACGTTATCGGCAGGTGTTTGGGTTGGAGGGAATTGCGGATACTCCGGTTGTGGTGTAATTGCGCAGGTCTGCAGGTTCGGCCTCCAAAGCCCTGGCAAGCGGAGGGCAGATGATCTTCAGGAACAGACAACATGCCGGACAAAAGCTGGCCCAGGAACTCGACGATCTCGTTGGGCAGGAAGACTTACTGGTGCTCGGAGTTCCGCGCGGCGGTGTTCCGGTTGCATTTGAGATAGCACAACATCTGCATGCTCCTCTGGATGTGTTTCTCTCCAGAAAACTCGGGGTACCGGGCCAGGAAGAGCTCGCTTTTGGAGCGATCACAGCAGACGGCGGGCGCTTTCTCGATAGTGAAATCGTAGCTGCGGCCGGCCTGTCGTCTGCGGAGATCGAAAAGATCACCCGTGCGACTGAGGAGAAGGTACGGGAGCGCGCCAGGCTTTACCGTGAAGGGCGTCCGCCGCTTAAGGTCGAGGGGCGGACTGTAATTCTTGTCGATGATGGGGTCGCTACAGGAGCCAGCATGTACGCTGCAATGCAGGTTCTGGAGAGGATGAAACCCAAACGTCTGATCGTTGCTGTTCCCGTCGTATCCAGAAACGCAGGGAACTGGCTGCGGCTCCATGCAGATCGGCTCGTGACGTTGCATGCCCCGGAGAATTTCTATGCAGTCGGGCAGTTCTACAACGACTTCTCACAGGTATCGGACGACGAGGTGATAAACCTGCTGAGACGAGCAGATCGCATGATTGCCAGTCTGCCCCCTGAAGATGGATGAGGTTGTCTGTCCTGCCGTGCGATGGATGCTGGCCTTACTCTGAAAGGATTGGTTCCGGGGCCTCTTCCGTCATAGGCGCCAATTCCTTATGGCGCTCAAGAAAGCGAACGCAAGCGTTCCAGCGCAGGATGGAAGAATCGTTGCCCGTAGGCCGCAGCCGCTCCGCTTCCTCGAAAAACTGTAGCGCCTTCACAATCCAGTCATGAACATAACCACTGAATCCGGGCCCCTTGGAGCTATAGAGCGCCTTTGCACGCCGCTCCCACGCAATCCCGGAATAGTAGGCGCGATCGTACGGCGACGCCAGGGCGGTCACCATTTCTATCGCTCTGGCAAAGGAACTGCCATCCTGAGGAATTTCATCGGTAAGCGCAAGGATAAGGCTGATTCGCGCCTGATGGCTCGCAGGATCAATTTCGAGGATGTCGAGACAGATGCTCACGGCTTCATTTGGCTCGCCTAACAGGCGATAACGCTCGGCCTTGGCCAATGCGGTTTCTATGCTGTCACGGGAGATGGGCTTGAGTTTGAACATTGAGTGACCTCCTGTTCGTTCTGATCCCTACGCGTTACAAGATGTGGAACAGTTGCTTCAGAGGATCGAAGAACTGGTCCACCACCCGCTCCTTGAGCGGAATAATCGCGTTCTCTGTAATCGTAATCGACTCGGGGCACACCTGGCGGCAACAGGTGGTGATATTGCAGTAGCCGATGTTGTGCTTGCGGCGCAGATCGCTCACGCGGTCCTCAGCGTCCAGCGGATGCATCTCAAGCGCAGCCGCATGGACCAGCAAACGAGGGCCGATGAACTCGTCCTGCTTGTGATGCTCGCGCAGAACGTGGCACACATCCTGACACAGAAAACACTCGATACACTTGCGAAATTCCTGCACGCGCTCGACGTCGGCCTGCTGCATACGCCAGGTACCATCGGGTGAGTCAGGCAAGCGCGGCCTGAATGGCCGGATCGTCTTCTTCGCACGAAAATTCCACGAGACATCGGTGACCAGATCGCGTATCAACGGAAAGGTGCGCATGGGTTCGAGGATGACCGGCATCTCCAGGTTGATGTTGCTGAGACGGGTCATGCACATGAGCTTTGGTGTTCCGTTGATTTCAGCGGAGCAGGAGCCGCACTTGCCGGCTTTGCAGTTCCAGCGCACGGCGAGATCGTTCGCCTGCTGCGCCTGGATACGGTGCACAGCATCCAGAACGACCATGCCCTCTTCGACGGGCGTGGAATAGTCCTGGAAGGCGCCGCCTGCGGGGTCTCCGCGCCAGATGCGAAATGTCGCTTGCGTGGCCATCTATATTCCTCTTTGTCTGTTTCCTTTCCTCATTACTTCATTTCTTCGATTACAGCCTTTAATTCATCGGGCATCGGCGAGAGGGCAATCTTCTCCACTTGCATTGCCCCATCCGCACCACTCTTGACGACAATGTTGTATTTACCCCATTCGGCGTCTTTGTTGGGAAAGTCCTCACGAAACTGCGCACCGCGGCTCTCTTTGCGCATCAGCGCCGCGCGGGTGACGGCCTCAGACACGATGATCAGGTTGGTCACGTCTACTGAGGTGTGCCAGCCATTGTTGTACTCACGGTTGCCGACAACTCCGATACGCTCGGCCCGCGCGCGGAATTTCTCAATGGCAGCCAGCGCCTGCTGCATTTCCTGCTCGGTCCGAACGATGCCGACCAGATCCTGCATGGTGTCCTGCAGGTCGTATTGGATCTGGTAGGGATTTTCACCGGCAGGTCCGCGATCGAAGGGCGCGAGGGCAGCGGCTGCCGTTGCCTGAAGCTGTTGCTCATCAACTGTTGCAGCGGCGCGGGTCTTTGCGAATTCTGCGGCATATCGCCCTGCGCGCCGTCCGAATACAAGCAGATCAGAGAGCGAATTCCCGCCCAGCCGGTTCGCGCCGTGCAGCCCTGCCGCGACTTCGCCGGCGGCGAAGAGTCCGGGCACCGTGGACATCTGCGTGTCGCCATCGACGCGGATTCCGCCCATCACGTAGTGAGTGGTAGGGCCGACTTCCATCTGCTCCTGAGTGATATCCAGATCCGCAAGCTGCTTGAACTGGTGGTACATGCTGGGGAGCTTGCGCTTGATGTGCTCCTCGGATTTCGGAAGATGCTTTTTTATCCAGGAAATGTCAAGGTAGACGCCACCATGCGGCGAACCGCGCCCCGCTTTTACTTCGCGATTGATGCAGCGTGCGACATGATCGCGTGTGAGCAGTTCGGGAGGCCGGCGCGCATTTTTATCGCCCTGTGTATAGCGCCATCCCTCCTCTTCGGTGTCCGCAGTCTGCTCCTTATAGAGATCGGGAATGTCGTCGAACATGAAGCGTCGGCCCTCGCTGTTGCGCAGCACGCCGCCTTCGCCGCGCACTCCTTCTGTTACCAGAATGCCGCGCACGCTGATAGGCCAGACCATCCCGGTTGGATGAAACTGAACGAACTCCATGTCCTGAAGTTCGGCACCCGCGTGATAGGCCAGCGCAAGCCCATCGCCGGTGTATTCCCAACTGTTGCTGGTGATCTTGTACGCGCGGCCAATGCCTCCAGTAGCCAGCACGACGGCCTTTGCCTGCCATAGATAAAAACGGCCCTTCTCGCGGTCGTATCCACAGGCGCCCGCAATTTGCCCGCCGTCAAGCAGCAGACGGAGCACGGTGCACTCCATGTGGACTTCCATACCGGCGTGAATGCCGTGGTCCTGAAGCGTGCGAATCATTTCAAGGCCGGTGCGGTCTCCGACATGGGCCAGACGTGGATACCGGTGCCCGCCAAAGTTCCGCTGAAGAATTCTGCCGTCTTTGGTGCGGTCGAAAAGCGCGCCCCACGCTTCGAGTTCGCGCACGCAGTCCGGGGCTTCCCTGGCATGCAGCTCGGCCATACGCCAGTTGTTGAGGTATTGGCCGCCACGCATCGTATCAGAGAAATGCACGCGCCAGTTGTCGCGATCATCGACGTTGGCAAGAGCAGCGGCAATGCCGCCCTCAGCCATTACAGTGTGGGCCTTGCCCAGCAGCGACTTGCAGACCACTCCCACTTTCGCGCCGGTCGCGGCGGCCTCAATGGCGGCGCGAAGGCCCGCACCACCTGCTCCGATCACCAGAACGTCGTACGAGAACCGCTGGAATTCCGGCATCTAGAAGATTCTCCAGTCGTGCCAGATGCCCATGGAACAGAGGCGAATATAAAGATCGGAAAACCCGACCCAGAAGAGACTCGCCCACGCCCAGCGCTTATGTCCCCGGTTCAGGCAGCTCACGCAGTCGTAGAGTTTGTGCCGTACAGGGTGTTCTGAAATGCGGTCGAAGACTCCCCCAATAAGATGCCGGAATGCGTGACAGCCGAAGATATATCCGCCCAGCAGCACAACATTCAGTACCAGAACGATGGTTCCGACGCCGATTCCAAAGCCGTCAGGGAAGCGGAACGAAAGCACGGCGTCGTAAACGAGGAATCCCCAAATGAGGTAGGAGAGCCGCAAAAAGTAACGGTGAAAGTTCTGCAAGATCAGCGGAAACCTTCGTTCCCCCAAGTAGCTCTTGCGTGGTTCGCCCACTGCGCATGCCGGCGGATCGGCCCAGAATGCCTTGTAGTACGCGCCACGGTAGTAGTAACAGGTAACGCGAAAAAGGCCGGGCATCCAGAGAATGAGGAGTGCTGGAGAGAACGGCAGAAAGCCTGGATACCATGCGGGCTTTGGGCCGAACAGCGCGTGTGAGGAGCTGCCGAAGAGTTCGGGCGAATAGAACGGGGAGATATACGGCCCGAAGGTGAAATGGCGGTTCTGGAACGCGGCCCAGGTGGAATATACGATGAATGTGCTTAGACCGAGAAAGACTGATGCAGGAGAAAGCCACCAGGCATCGCTTCGTGACGTTTGGCCGAACTTGCCATTTTTCCAGACTACGTCGGGAGCTGACACAAGTCCCTCCGGGGCCGAGGGATCGCCGGACTTCGCCTTCCCAGCCGCTGGCATGGCATTCTACAGCAATAACTCTGCCATCAGCTACACCGTATAGCGTTGGCTTTTCAGGGCCTCTCGCGTTAGGCCCACGCGGCTTATCTCTGTCTCCGGAGAAGGTGGGTTCCGCTATGTCAGCCAGAATGCAGGGATTTCACTCAGTGTGAACTGCTGACCGTCAGCAACTGGCCTACGCGCAGATTGAGCCTAAAGCGGCTCGATTTGATTCCTGACGGCTCATCGCCAGCCTAGAGCAGGAGCGACGCTGGTAAGAATGGCCTCCATGACGTGCACATTGTATGCAACGCCCAGTTGGTTCGGGATGGTGAGCAAGAGTGTGTCGGACTCCGCAATCGCCTCGTCTTTCCTGAGCTGTTCAATCAGGACATCGGGCTCTGCAGCGTAGGTACGGCCGAAGATTGCCTGTGTGGTTTTGTCAAGGAAGCCAATCTTGTCTTCCTCCTGACCTCCACGTCCGAAATAAGCGCGGTCATAGTCGTTGATCAACGCAAAGATACTGCGGCTGACGGAAATGCGTGGAGCTCGAGTGTGACCAGCCTGCTTCCAAGCCACGCGCCGATGGTACCAGATACCTGACCGGATTCCCGCAGAAGAGATGGCTGCCAGAATCGAGGCTATGGTGAAGCCGGTCTTTCTTAGCGCGTCCGTGTAGCTCTCGTCATGAATATTTCACAGCTCGGGAACAAAACGCTGGAGCCAATCTATGAGACGCGCTATTGCTCACCTGTCACCAACAGGGCTTGGCACTCATTGAGCGTCGGTTAAGCTCAGTTTCAGGATTACTTGCGGGAAGCGGGCTTAAAGTGATCTGAATGATAATTGTCTACAAGCCGGCTTCTCAATATGGATCCGTCTCTTCGATCTACCTTGATTAGTTCTCTGATTGAGATCTCATGTGATTATTGATACTCGCGATTTTGCATCAGCCGCAGCATTGATATTTTGGCTTTTGGGTCTAGCGCAATGACGATGAGTATGGATCACCTCCTCACCAGCATAACCGTAGCGGGCGGGATGCGAATTCGAGACCAGCCTTAGCGGCCCAGCCGAACTCAGCACTGAAGTGTCCCCGTCGCTTTAAGCCCCGGCTCCAGTCAGGCTGCGCTCTTTACGCAGCGCCTCCAGCGCCGCCACAATCTCCGCCGGCTCCAGGCGGTTCCGGTAGTCGACATCGATGAAGGCGAGAACAATCGTGCCGTTCGTGTCGATAACATAGGTTGCGGGAATCGGCAGCACCCAGCTGTCGTCGCCGTTCTTCTTGGGCAGCGCATGTTGGAAGCGGGTGTAGATGGGCCGCAGTGCTTCAGCGAGCACAAACGCAATCCCATACGCCTTGGCCGTCGCCGAGCCGGTGTCGCTCAGAACCGGGAACTCGAGCTGGTTCTTTTCGGCGGTGGAAAGGCTCTCGTCCGGCGTTTGCGGAGAGATGGCCACCAGCTGCGCGCCGAGCTGCTGAATTTCGGGCAGCGCGTTCCTGAGCGCGCGCAGCTCCAGGTTGCAATAAGGGCACCATCCGCCGCGATAGAAGCTCACCACCACGGGCCCTTTGGCGAGCAGAGTGCTGAGCTGCACATGGCCGCCGCGCGCATCGGGCAACCGGAAATCCGGGGCCTGATCGCCGGCCTTGACGGCGCGCTGGGTTATGCCGGAAGCGGCCAGCTCCATGTCGGCGCTGGTCATCGCATCACGAATCTCCGGTGGCACTTCGGCCATGAACTCGGAACGGAAGGTATCAAGCTCGGCTTTGAGTGTCATTGCTGGTTCTCCCTTCGAGGTTCTGCGTTGGATCTGGGTCGGCCGAACGCGGGTATTCCCCCGCGCTGGCAGCGGAATTCATCGCGCTCACGCGACTTTTTCTGTCGAAGCCTAACGTTCGGCTTTGACTTTCATCGACTTCACGAGGTCGGCCGCAGATGCTCCTTCGAGTGATAGTCCGTAGCCAACTTCCCGCACAATGCGCTCTTTCAACGGTTGAATGAAGTGCACGCGTGTATTGCGACGCGTCACTTCAGGAGCCTTCAAGTAGAGCGCGGCCAATTCCTGCGCCCGGCTGATCGCCTTGCCATTCGGCACAACTTCGGCCACAACACCCCATTCCTGTGCGGTGCGCGCCGGCAGCGGCTGTGGGTCAAGCAGGAAAGCTTCGGCTCGTCCCGCTCCCGCGCGATAACTCCATGTGGTAAAGATTCCGTCACCGGGCACAACGCCAGCAGCATAGTGACCCACATCCTGGAAAGTCGCTCCCTCAGCAGCAACAATCACATTGGCAAGCAGTGCATAATCGGAGTGAATATGCGCGCGTCCCTCGATCGCCGCGATGACCGGCACACGGATGTTGGCTATGTTTTCCAGGGCCTGAACGCCTTCATCGTGAATCTGGCTCCAAATTCCGGGATCAGAACCGTCGCCGAACGATGACCAATCGACATCCGTAATGAAATCCCCGCCTGCCCCCGTCAAAATGACGATCTTGTTCGCTCTATCCTGCGAAATACGGTAGAAGGCCTCGACAAATTCCGTATGTGTATGCGCGGTCATAAGGCACGGCCCGCCTTTTGTGTGAAGTTGAACTGTCAGCACACCGCTGGCATCTCTCGTCAGTTTTACGTTCTGATAAGAAGTGAAGTAGTCAGCTTGAACTGCTTGCATACGAGTCTCCTCTCGGTTTGAGTGCTTATCTTGAATCTGCCGCGATTGCCATGACTGTCGCGGAGGACTTAAGGACGAAACTCACAGAAGTGCGCGGCAGATTAGATCTGGGCCATCCCGCCGTCGACAAACAGCTCGACGCCGTTCACGTAGCTGGCTTCGTCGGACGCGAGGAACGAAGCGGCCTTGGCAATTTCGTCCGGCGTGCCCATCCTGCCCAGAGGAACGTTCTTCACGAATTCCTCCTTTAGCTGGGTCAACGCATCGCCCTGCTGCCATTGCTCAAGCAGCGGTGTATCGATGTGCCCTGGGCTGAGGGTGTTGATGCGAATATGCCGGTCGCGCAGTTCGTTCGCCATGGTGCGCGCGAACGAACGTACCGCTGCCTTGGTTGCGCTATAGACGGTGACGCCTGGAATCCCTTTCACAGTTGCAATCGAGCCGTTCAGGATGACGGATGCGCCGTCATTCAGAAGCGGCAGGGCCTTCTGTACTGTGAAGAACAGCCCCTTCACATTGGCGTCAAAGTGAAGATCGAAAAACTTCTCGTCGACATCGGCAATCGGCTTTGGCTGCGAAACACCGGCGTTGGCGAAGAGGACATCGATCTTGCGGTTCCGCTTCCGCACCGCATCATACAGCCGGTCGAGATCCGCGACATTGGCAACATCACCCTGTACAGCCGTAACGTTCTTGCCGATTTCGGCGACCGCTGCGTCCAGCGCGTCCTTGCGCCGTCCGGTAATAAATACGTGGTCCATGCCTTCCTCAACGAAGCGTTTTGCCGTTGCCAGCCCCATGCCCGTTGAACCGCCTGTGATGACTGCGACCTTACCTGCGAATTTGTTTGCCATGGTGAACCTCCCTTTCTGCATCATCAGATGTGAGCCTATTGATTCCGATTCGCATGGTGTAGCCCGTCTGGAGTGAT
>JASHUR010000184.1 GCA_030039895.1 Acidobacteriaceae bacterium
GGACATCTCGACGGAGTACTCCGCGCTGATGTCGAAGGTGATGGCGAACGGCAACGGACGGGTGAAGTTCCCGATCAACGAACCGGCCGAGGGACGCAAGAAGTCGCAGATCGAAGAGTATCTGGAGTTCTACCATGGGCCCGGCGTGCAGCACATCGCCATGGCGACGGACAATATCCTCGCGACAATCTCAAAGCTGCAGGAGCAGGGCGTCGGGTTCCTGAAGGTCCCGCACACCTACTACAGCGAGCTGGAGAGGCGCGTGGGCAGGATTGACGAGCCTATAGAGGAGCTGGAGAAGTTGGGCATTCTGGTAGACCGCGATGACGAGGGCTACATGCTGCAGATCTTTACGCGGCCCGTTGAGGACCGTCCTACGCTGTTCTACGAGATCATCCAGCGCAAGGGCAGCCGCAGCTTCGGCAAAGGCAACTTCAAGGCGCTGTTTGAAGCCATCGAGCGAGAGCAGGCGGAACGAGGCAATTTGTAAAGACAGCCAGACGCCAAAACAATCTACGGGCTGCGACTCTGATGGCAAAGTCGCAGCCCTTGGTCTTTTGACTTACAGCATTTAGGCTGCCGGAACCGGCGCGCCCGCGGTCTTGAGGTGTGGCTTGGGCAGCAATTCCAACGCCCAGACGTAGACCACCAGCTCGCGGCTGTAGTGGAGCAGCGGCTTTATGTCCGGCAGGGCGATGCCGTGTGCAGCGGGCAATTCATTGACCTCGAATTCGGCCTCGGCGCGCTCCAACGGCCAGGGTAAATGGTGGACCTGTCCTTTGAAGATTGATCCTCCGGAGGAGGACGTGTAGAGCGCATAGCGCTCGGTGAGGAACTGCTCGATTCCCTGCTTATCGGCGGCTTGCCCAAGGCTGCGATAACGGGCGCGGAAGCGCGCCGGAGGGCGCGAGAAGCGGCGCTCGCTGGTGTACAGGAACTCACGGTCACCCGTGTGGTCGATGCGCATTCTGGACCAGTAATAGGGCAGCTTATAGAAGGCGCGGGCAAAGGCCACGGCGAGAGGATTGCCGGCATCGAGCGAGAAGAAATAGACCCCGGACAGGTTGGAGTGGGATTCGCGGACATAGGTGCGAAGGTTCAGCTCGGGAAAGCGGTTTGCTCCGGGAATAGTGGGAAGGCTGTAGACATGAATCTGGTCCATCCAGAACGGAACCACGCCGACCCAGGCCGAGCCGTCGAAGGTGTCCACGCAGAGGCCGGGTGGAATGAGCGCGGCGATCTCAGCAGCGGGAACAGGCCAGTGTGCGAACAACAGATCGTTCCATCTCTGGGTCATCGTCCAGTGCGCGGTGGGCAGCGGCCAGGGGCGATGGCCGGTTGTGGAAAGAATGTCGTTCATAAAGATGGGCTTTCCTGTTGGTAATGGACGAGCCGCGGCTGTGGCGTGTTGCGACCTGCTGCCGAAATTGAGACTGCCAGCCAAGTTTCCTAAGCCCCGGATACCGTATGCTGTTGCCCATGCCCGATAGAGAAGCCACCCCAGCCCTTCAGCCTGCCGAGGCGCCCCAAAACAGGACGGAGATTTTTGCCGTGCATGGCGCGGATCCAGAGGTTCTGGCATACGCCATGGCGAAGTACTCGCGCTCCGCGCTGTCGATGCGGGAATCCCTGAAGGAGATCAGCAGCCAGCGCGCAGAACAGTTTCTCAACACATTCTATTTCCAGTACGGGCACCGCTCGATTGCTGACCTGGCGCATCTGGCCTTCGCCATCGAAAGGCTGTCCCTGCTGGCTGCGATTGTACTCGTAGACGAGCAGAGATGGGATGGGCAGGAGCGATCCACACGTTACCAGAATTTTCGTAAGAGCGGCTGGTATATGCCGGAGTTTGGCGGCGATATGAGCGCCGCCGGGAGCTTTCGGGAGAGCGTGGAAGCGCTGTTCGGGACGTATCACGAGGTGGCCGAAGGTGTTTTGGAGTCTCTGAAGCTCCGGGTTCCGCGGCCAGAGGAGATGAAACCGGAGACCTGGGAGCGAACGCTGAAGGCACGGGCCTTCGATGTGGCGCGCTATCTGCTTCCGCTGGCGACGAATACGTCTCTGGGCCAGATTGTGAACGCGCGCACGCTGGAGACCCAGATCTCCCGGCTGCTTTCGAGCGAGTTTACCGAAATTCGGCAGCTTGGGGAGACGCTGCGCGAAGCGGCCAGCGGCTCGGCCTGGAATGTGCACGTCGAGGAGCTGGCGAAGCTGCAGAAGGAGATCGCCGCGCTTGATCCGGCGCTGGGCGAGCAGGCGGCCGCACTGCTGACGCGCGAGGTGAAGACGGCTCCCACGCTGGTGAAATACGCGGCGCCGAATGAGTACGAAATGGCCACGCGGGGCGAGCTGCGCCAGGCTGCGGCGGAACTGCTAAAGGGAGAACCAATCGAGGGCGCTCCGGCGGTGGACCTGATTGGCGGCGACGAGACGCTGGAGGTTGAGCTGGCGACGACGCTGCTGTATGGCGCGTGCCACTATCCCTACCGGCAGATTCGCCGGACTGTGGATGACCTGAGCGAGGCGCGGCGGAACGAGATTATTGCGCTGGGAGCGCGGCATCGCGGAAAGCACGACGAGCTGCTGCGGGAGTATTCGTCCGGGCAGGCCCTGAGGTTCGACATTCTGATGGATATCGGTGGGTTCAGGGACATGCACCGGCACCGCAAGTGCGTGCAGATTCTGCAGGGGTTCACGAGCAGGCTTGGATACGAGATTCCGGAGGGTCTGGAAGAGGCCGGGCTGGTTTCGCTCTACCGGCGGGCGATGGACGCGGCACACGGTGCCTTTGCGAAGCTGGCGGTGGGGCATCCGGAGTCGGCCCAGTATGTGTTGCCTCTGGGGACACGGACCCGGGCGCTGTTCAAGATGGACTTTGCCGAGGCGGTGTATATCTCGGAACTGCGGTCGGCGCCACAGGGGCACTTTTCGTATCGGAGGATTGCGTGGGAGATGTATGAAGCGGTGCGGAGGCAGCATCCTGCACTGGCGAAGTATTTCCGGGTGACAGATATTCGGGAGCCGGTGGATATGCTCAAGAGGTGAGCATGTTACTATAGTTTTTGTATTTTCTTCGCCCCTGGATGTTTCGGTGCTAAGATTCACTCAAACCGCGACTGACCCACTTTGGAACACAGGAAATTTGGGGTTCAGGCGCGTCCACAGACTGGAGAATTGACGTGGCAGATGACCGTACCCGCGCCGTAGAACTGGCGCTTTCGCAGATTGAAAAGCAGTTTGGCAAAGGCTCCATTATGCGCCTGGGCAGCAAAGAGGCGGTGGTGCCGATTGCAACCATCTCGACCGGCTCGATCTCATTCGATGCCGCGCTGGGGGTGGGCGGGGTGCCGCGGGGACGCGTAGTGGAGATCTTCGGGCCGGAGTCGTCGGGCAAGACGACGATTACGCTGCAAATCATCGCCGAGGCGCAGAAGGCCGGCGGCATGGCGGCGTTTGTGGACGCCGAGCACGCTCTGGACCCGGGCTATGCGAAGAAGCTGGGCGTGGACGTGGACAACCTGCTGGTGAGCCAGCCGGACTACGGCGAGCAGGCCATGGAGATCACCGAGGCGCTGGTGCGGTCGGGCGCGATCGACGTGCTGGTGGTGGACTCGGTGGCGGCGCTGGTGCCGAAGGCGGAACTGGATGGCGAGATGGGCGACTCGCATGTGGGGTTGCAGGCCAGGCTGATGTCGCAGGCGCTGCGGAAGCTGACCGGGACCGTGTCGAAGTCGCGGACATGCCTGATTTTTATTAATCAAATTCGCGAGAAGATCGGTGTAATGTTCGGAAACCCGGAGACAACGACGGGGGGCCGCGCGCTCAAGTTCTACTCGTCGGTGCGGATCGATATTCGCCGCATTGCCGCGGTGAAGGAAGGCGATGTGGTGGTTGGCTCGCGCACGCGGACCAAGATTGTGAAGAACAAGGTTGCGGCGCCGTTCCGCGAGGCCGAGTTCGACATTCTGTATGGCGAGGGCATCTCGCGCGAGGGCGATGTGCTGGACCTGGCGGTGACGCACAACATTGTTGAGAAGAGCGGCGCGTGGTACAGCTACAGCGGCGAGCGCATTGGACAGGGACGCGAGAACGTCCGGAATTTTTTGAAGGAGAACAAGGACGTGTTCTCGCGGATCGACACAGAGCTGCGCAAGAAGCTGGGGATCGGCGCGCAGGCGGGCGCACCAGAGGTTCCGGCAGTGCCGGTGAACGGTGCGATGGCGGCCCAGGAAGCGGTTAAGCCGTCGGCGCGGCGGCAGTAGCCGTTCAAGCTCTCAAAGGTCCGCCACGCAATTGTGGCGGTCTTTTCATTGAGCGGAAATTGTGCAGCCCAGCTACGGCAGCTACAATTCCCTTGGCGTGAATACTGTAAAGGCGATTTATCCCGGCAGCTTTGATCCTGTGACGAATGGGCATCTGGACCTGATTGCCCGTGGCGCGCGAATTGTTGACCATCTTGTTGTTGCCATCCTGCTCAACTCATCGAAGAATCCGCTGTTCACCGTTGAGGAGCGGGTGGAGATGCTGACGGAGGGGGTTGCGGAGCTGAACAACGTGTCGATTGCAACTTTTGACGGCCTGCTGGTTGACTTCGCACGCGAACAGCAGGCGCAGGCGGTATTGCGCGGGATCCGCGCGATCAGCGACTACGAATATGAGTTGCAGATGGCGCTGATGAACCGAAGGCTGGCTCCGGCGTTGGAGACGATCTTTCTGATGCCGGACGCGAAGTACTCGTTTGTAAGCTCGCGGCTGGTGAAGGAAGTGTTCGAGCTGGGCGGATCAGTGGACGGGCTGGTGCCGAAGTTTGTGATCGAGCGGCTGAAGCAGCATCGGAGTTGAAGGACAAGCATCTGTCACATGCTGCCGCTGTTCGCTTTGATCCAGTTGGCGATGCCGGTGATGACTTCGGGAGCGACGTGCCCGGCGTTGGCGTAATCGGCAGGAGAAGCCGGCCCGGAATTTGGCGCAGGCAGAAAGAGATGCATCAGATCCGGATAATAGTGAAAGGTTGCGGAGGGATCGGAGGCGAGTCCCTTGCGCCACAGAGCGTAATCTGCGGCAGTGACCTGATAGTCGTGGCCACCATGTAAGACGAGGATGGGAATTTTGAGCCGCGCAGCTGTGTCGACAGGGTTGTAGTTTCTGAGATCGAGAAAGTACGAGCCGGGTATCTGTGCTCCCAGGAAATTGATTTGATCTGAAGGCCGAAGGGCCGGACTTTCGATCTGGCGCTCAGCCTTTTCAGCAGCCACGATCTGTTGCTGCATCGCATCTTGATAAGGATTGCCGGGAAGAGCGGCAATGTACTTCAACTGCTCCACAGCGACCTTTTCGAGCGGCCGGGCGCTGGCAGCCATGAGCACGATTCCCGCAATCTGAGGGTCTTGCGCCGCGATGCGAGGCGCAAGCGTTCCTCCCAGGCTGTGACCCAGAAGATAGATGTGCTTCTTATCGACTTCAGGCAGAGTGCTCAACAGCGCTACGGCGCGCTCAGCGTCGTCCGTGGTCTCCTGACGGACGGTGTATTGCGCGCTAACGCTGAACCGCGCGGGATACACATGCGTGCGCTTCTCGTAGCGAAGAACAACAATCCCATCACTCGCAAGTCCCTGAGCAAGATCCTTGAAGGGTTTGTTCGGGCCTATGGTTTCGTCCTGGTCCTCGGGGCCGGAGCCTTGAACGAGCACGAGCGCGGGAAATGGACCCTGTCGGTTGGGTACAGAGAGTGTTCCCGAGAGTGGTGTGGCGGTGCCGGCTCCTACAGTAACGGCTTGCTCGTGAAATGCGCTGGGATGGACATACGGAGCGCCCTTCCAGGCGGATGCCGAAGAGGCGTGCGCTGCGGCAGAGGGAGCAAAGAACAGGCCGGCGATATTGCCTTTTTCATCCAGCACCACTTTGGCGTCAAGGTCTGCGTTTGCAAAGGCGCAGGTGACGACCGCGATGTGGTAGCCCTGCTTCTCGACGACCTGGATGACTTTTATGTTTTTGAAGGCACCAGCCTGAGCGACAATTTGCTGCCAGACGGCGGCCAGCTTGTCCCGAGGCAGCGCAGCTTTCATGCGCGCATCGAAGCGGGCTTCCACGGCTGACCACTTCTCCTGCGAGAGTGCGGTAACGGTCTCGCGTCCGATGGTGCTATAGTCCGGCGGCGATTGGGCGGGTTGGGCGTAAATGCGGAAGAAAGCACAGAACAGCAGGGCTGGAAGGACGGCACATCCGAGTCTTTTCATGGCGAGAGCAAGAATATCGCTGAATTATGAGCATGGCCGGGGAAAATCTGGAAAAATAGAAGCATGACGACAGCTCCCACTGCCAGCAAGATTTTTTCCGACCGGATCGGCCGCATTGAAGTTTCCGCAACCATGGCTGTAACCGCTGAGGCCGCCAAGCTGCGCGCGCAAGGCGCGAAGCTGGTCGACTTTGGCGCGGGCGAGCCGCACTTTGCGACTCCGCGGCACATCAAGGACGCAGCGATTCAGGCGATCAACGATAACTTTACCCGCTACACGACGGTGGCTGGCATTCCTGAAGTGCGCAAGGCGATTGTGGAGCGGCATGCGTGCGACTTTGGATCGGACTATTCGCCGGAAGAGGCGGTGTTTACGACGGGTGGCAAGCTGGCGCTGTTCAACGCCATTCAGGTGCTGGTGGACCATGGCGACGAGGTGATCCTGCCGGTTCCCTACTGGGTTTCGTTCAAAGACATCATCCAGTACGCGGGCGGCAAGGTGGTCTTTCTGGAGACGAGCGAGGCGGAGAACTTCCGCATTACCGCGGACGCGATTGAGCAGGCGATTACGCCGCGGACGAAGGCGATCATTCTGAACTCGCCGTCGAACCCGGCTGGGTCGGTGGTGTCTCCGGCAGATCTGGAGCGGATTGTGCGGTTGGCGCACGAGCGCAACATCTACCTGCTGCTGGACGAGTGTTACGTGTATCTGCAGTACACGGGCGCACTGGTGAGCGGCGGGTCATTCACGGACGCCAAGGAGCACCTGGTCGTGCTGGGGTCGCTCTCGAAGACCTATGCCATGACGGGCTGGCGCGCGGGCTATGCGCTGGGACCGAAGGCGATCATTGCCGCGATGAGCAAGCTGCAGAGCCAATCGACGTCCTCGACGGCTTCGTTTGTGCAGAAGGCGGCGGTGGCAGCGTTGAGCAGCTCGCAGGAGTGCGTGGCCGAGATGCGCGCGGACTTCCTGAAATTGCGGGACCGGATTCTGGGACGGTTGGCGGAGATCCCCGGAGTGACCTGCACGAAGCCCGAAGGTGCGTTCTATGTGTATCCCAATGTGTCAGCTTATCTGGGTCGGCCGGGTGCGCAGACAGCGATGGAGCTGGCGACGCGGCTGCTGCATGAGGCGCATGTGGTCACGGTTCCCGGCGAGGCGTTCGGGACCAAGGAGCACATCCGGCTGTCGTACGCAGTCTCGCACGAGAACGTGGACGAGGGCGTGGACCGGATGAAGGCATTCTTCGCAAAGCTGTAAATCTTTCCGATGTACAAGCACAGGGCGGCCTTTGGGCTGCCCTTCTTCTTTGCCCGGAGACTCGACAGCAGGCGATCCGGGAGTCTCTCGGCTGGTAGTCTGGAGTGTATGAAGGTTCGAGTGCGCGGCGTTCTGTTCGATATGGATGGAGTTTTGATCAGCTCGATCGGGTCGGTGGAGCGGAGCTGGACGAAGTGGGCCGAAAGGCACGGGGTTGATCCCGAGCTCGCCATCCAGATGGCCCACGGGCGGCGGGCGATTGAGACGGTGCGGGCGCTGCGGCCAGATTTAAACGATGTAGAAGAGTTGCGGGCCCTCGAAGACATGGAAGTTGCAGACACGGACGGGGTAGCGGTGCTAGAGGGCGTGTGCCGCATCCTGGAAGCGTTGCCTGCGGACCGCTGGGCAGTGGTGACCTCGGCCACGGAGCGGTTGGCGCAAAGTCGCATGAAGCACGGCGGGATTCCGACGCCAAAGCGGCTGGTAACGGCGGACAAGGTGAGCCGCGGCAAGCCCGATCCGGAGCCGTACCTGACGGGCGCGCGGTGCCTGGGGCTGAAGCCGGAGGAGTGCCTGGTGATAGAGGATGCTGCGTCGGGCGCCAAGGCGGGGCACGCAGCCGGATGCAAGGTGTTGGCGACGCTCTTTTCTCACTCGCGCGAGAGCCTGAACGCAGCGGACTGGGTGGTACGTTCGCTGGACGACGTTCAGATGAGGGTTGATGGAGACTGGATCGAGTTTGAGTTTGAGCCGATCAGAGGCAGCTAGTGTCGACCTTCTAAAGAATGAGCTTCTTGTTTTGGCGGCCGGACACGGCCTTCGGCAATCCCAATAAGAAATTTAGAAAAGCTGCTTGACACGCTCAGCAGTTCTCATTATATTTAACCGATTGGTTAATTAACCGTACGGTTGATTACAAAAAAAATGCAGGACCAACTCAGTTCCACCTTCGCCGCACTCGCCGACCCCACGCGCCGGGCCATTCTTGCGCGACTGGCGCTGGGAGAAACCTCAGTCACGGAGCTTGCGGAGCCATTCGAGATGTCCATGCCCGCAGTATCGAAGCACCTGAAAGTGCTGGAGCGCGCCGGGCTGATCTCGCGTGGGCGCGACGCCCAGTGGCGGCCTTGCAGGCTCGATGCCGGACCTCTGAAAGAGGCGGCAAGCTGGATCGAAGAATATCGGCGCTTCTGGGAGCAAAGTCTCGACCGCCTCGACAAGTACCTGCGTGCGATGAAAGCAGCAAGGGTGAAATCAAAAACGAATGACTCGGGAAAGCCGGGTTCGAAAGCCAAACCCAAGGGGTGAACTCGTGGTTCCATCCGCCAGTGCAGTAGAGTCTCCAGCCGAATTCGTCTTCAGCAGAACCTTCGACGCATGCCGTGAAGATGTGTGGAACGCATTTACCCAGCCTGAGCA
>JASHUR010000017.1 GCA_030039895.1 Acidobacteriaceae bacterium
TGGCACGCGAGAACCAAAGGAAGTCCGGCCTCAAAAATGTTGAATTCCTCAAAGGCGAGATGGAGAACATTCCCCTGCCCGACAACTCGGTGGACGTGATCCTCTCGAACTGCGTCATCAATCTCTCCGCCGATAAAGACCGCGTGCTGGCCGAGGCGTTCCGTGTCCTGAGGCCCGGCGGCAGGTTTGCGGTGTCGGATGTTGTCGTGCGCGGCGAGGTCCATCCGGAGGTGCGCGAGAGCATGCTGCTGTGGGTGGGGTGCATTGCCGGCGCTCTGGAGGAACAGGAATACGCGACTAAGCTACGCGCGGCCGGATTCACTGCGGTCTCGCTGGAGCCCGTGCGCACTTACCAGATCGAAGACGCGCGCCAGTTCCTCACGGAGGCGGGTGTCGACGTCGATCGCATTGCGCCGCAGGTTGAGGGCAGGTTCATGAGCGCATTTGTCCGGGCCATCAAACCGGCCATCAACCCGGGCCACTAAGCCCACAGTCCCAGCGCATAAGGAGGCATGATGCAAGATCACTACAACGTACTGTTTCTCTGCACCGGGAACTCGGCGCGGTCGATCATGGCCGAGGCCATCCTGAACTACAAAGGCAAGGGCAAGTTCACGGCGTACAGCGCGGGCAGTCATCCTTCCGGACAGCCACGGCCCGAAGCACTTCAGCAGGTCGAATCGGCGGGACTATCGACGGCCGGCCTTCGCAGCAAGTCCTGGGACGAGTTCGCTAAGCCGGGTGCTCCAAAGCTCGACTTCGTCTTCACCGTGTGCGACAACGCCGCGAAGGAGCAGTGCCCCTACTGGCCGGGGCAGCCGATGACAGCGCACTGGGGTGTCGTTGATCCAGCGGCAGTCAAGGGCACTCCAGAGGAGGTTGCCCGCGCGTTCCATGACGCCTTCACCATCCTTGACCGCAGAATCGGGCTGTTTCTCTCGTTGCCCCTGGCGACGCTGGAGGACATGGCGATCAAGCGTGAGATTGACGAGATAGGCCGCTCATAGGAGGCAACGGTGAAAAGAAGTCGGTTGTCATTTTTGGACCGCTACCTGACGGGATGGATCTTCGCCGCGATGGCGTTCGGCGTGGGTCTGGGCTGGCTGCTACCCGGCGTGGTGCCGATGCTGAACCGCTTCAGCGTAGGCACCACCTCCATTCCCATCGCGTGCGGACTGATTCTGATGATGTACCCGCCCTTCACCAAGGTCAGGTATGAAGAACTGCATGAGGTCTTCCGCAATAAGAAGGTGCTTGCGCTCTCTCTGGCGCAGAACTGGGTGATCGGCCCCATCCTCATGTTTGTTCTGGCGGTGGTCTTTCTCCGCGGATACCCGGAGTACATGGCCGGACTGATCATGATCGGCCTGGCCCGCTGCATCGCCATGGTGATCGTGTGGAATGAACTGGCGAAGGGCGACACGGACTACGCCGCAGGACTGGTGGCCTTCAACTCGATCTTTCAGGTCCTCTTTTACTCGCTGTATGCGTGGATTTTTATCACGGTCCTTCCCGCAAAGCTTGGGCTGCGAGGATCGGTTGTGAATATCTCGATCGCCGAAATTGCGCAGAGCGTTTTTATTTACCTTGGCATCCCGTTTCTTGCCGGATTCCTGACCCGTACAGTGCTGGTGCGGATGAAGGGACGCGACTGGTATGATCGCGCTTTCGTTCCGCGGGTGGGACCGCTGACCCTGGTGGCCCTGCTGTTCACGATCGTGGTGATGTTCTCGCTGAAGGGAAGCTATATCGTGCACCTGCCGCTGGATGTCCTGCGGATTGCCGTGCCGCTGCTGGTTTATTTCGTCGTGATGTTTCTGGTGTCCTTCTACATGGGCCGGAAGCTGGGCGCGGACTATTCGAAGACGACGACACTGTCCTTTACGGCCGCCTCAAACAATTTTGAGCTGGCCATCGCGGTAGCGGTTTCGGTCTTTGGAATCAACTCCGGAGCGGCGTTCGCGGCAGTGATCGGCCCCCTGATTGAGGTACCGGTCATGATTTCCCTGGTGAACGTGGCCCTGTACTTCCAGCGGCGATATTTTGAGAATCCGGAGTCGGCGGCAGTGGAGCCGGTTTGCCGGGCTGTCCAGCAGAAGGAATCATAAAATATCTAATGGAATCAATGTGATATCCGGGAAATGGCTGGCGTGACGAGGCGGAAATGGGCCAAGTGGGAAACTGATGTCCGGCTCGGCGCCTGTGTTGAAATTTTTTAATTTTTCTTGCCGAATGCAGGCACCCTTTTGGGTGCCAGACTGCATCTTCCTTTTTAATCAATAGAGGCCTGCTTCAGCGTCAGCCCATCTACGTTGTGAGTTCTCCCTAATGCACTTCGGTCTGCCTCCCTCCTCGGAGGCAGACTCACTCTTCTGCAAGACTCTAATCAATCCTACCCAGCAAATGCCTCTTGAGCGGGTCCGCAGGAATGCGGACCCTTTCGCTCTTGTGCGCCAAGACACGAAGGCCCGGGCGAATACCTTAGAATGGCGTCATGCCGGTCTCTCCAGAATCTCCATGGCAATTCGCAACATTGACCAGCTCCTTACCGGAGTGGGCCTGACCCATGGCCGAAGAAAGCTGATGGCGGCCGGGTTAGAGCGGCAGCCGCGGCATCCCATGCAGGCTACTGACTCGCGGCGCGGCGCGATGCGGCAAAGAAACCGGATTGAAGTGATCCGCTCCCCGCTGTTTGAAGAGATTCCCTGGCTGATCAGCGGCTTCAGCACCCGCGCCGGCGGCAGGTCGACCGCGTACAACCCGGGCCAGTCTACAGGTGAGCTGAATTTGGGCTTTACGGCCGCCGACGACAGAAAGACAGTGCTGGCGAACCGCCGCCTCTTTCTGAGGCAGATTGCTGGCGATCCGGAATTTCCCATGGTTACGCTGAAGCAAATTCACTCTTCGCTGATTCGCACGGTGAAGCGTGAGGATGCAGGAGAGGACGCCGGGCAACTAATTCATGAATATAAGGCCGACGGAATGATGACGGATGAGCCCGGTCTGCTGCTTGCGATTCAGACCGCTGACTGCATCCCCGTCCTTATTGCTGACCGCAAGCGCCGGGCAGTTGCAGCTTTCCATGCCGGCTGGCGCGGCACCCTGAAACGCATTGTTGAAAACGGCGTGGGGCGTATGCGACTGGAGTTCGGCAGCAAGCCAAAAAATCTGGTTGCGGCCATCGGCCCCGGCATCGGCCAGTGCTGCTATGCCGTCGGCGAAGAGGTGCGCAGCGAATTCCTCTCGCAGTTCGCATACGCGCAAGAATTATTTCGCGATGTTTATGATTCCGACCCGGTGCGGGAGAAGTATCCGCTGCTGTTTATGACTGCGCGCGCTCCGGGTCACAGCGATATGGGTCCCAGTCTGCATCTTGACCTGGTTGAGGCGAACCGGCGTCAGCTTCTTGACGCGGGGCTTAAGCCGGAATCGATCTCAGTAGCAGGCCAATGCACCAGTTGCCACAACAGCCGCTTCTTTTCTTACCGGGCTGATCATGGCTTCACCGGGCGCATGCTCTCAGTGATCGGAGTGAGGGATTGAACGGGATGAGCAATTGCGCACTACCTGGGGATAGTGACAGGCCTGCATGATGCTCAGGCAAGAGCCTGCCGTGGCTCAGGCTTGCGCAGCTTTCTCACCGGGATTCACGAGGTCGCGCAGTTCTTTACTGGGCTTGAAATAAGGAACACGCTTCGCAGGGACATCGACCTTTGCCCCGGTCTTGGGGTTGCGACCGATGCGCGGCTTACGCTGACGAATGCGAAAGCTTCCAAAGCCGCGTATTTCAATCTTATCGCCAGCCTTCAATGCGCCGATGACAGCGTCAAATATGGTATCGACAATGACTTCGCCGTCGCGCCGGGTAAGATCGCCTAATTGCGTTACTTCCTCTACGAGTTCTGCCTTTGTCATGGTGAGCGTGCTCCGAAATGAGGTTAACCCTTTTTTACAATAGTAGATGCGGGATTTTTTCCGCGCGGTGCGCCGCAATGCAATTTTTGCAGCCTGAGTGACGCACCCCGCTCCCTGCGGTTAAGGATATGATACCGAAAGATTTCCGCCAAAATACAGGCTGTGGATGTGGTGAAAATCGGCTCAAGCATTCTTCTGCATGTCCAAAAATAAGCAGGCGCGCTTCGGCGCAGCGCCAGCAAAAGCTGCGCGTTGCGCTGATATCAGGCGATGAAACGCTGAAGTGATGGTTGTGGATGACGGCTCAGAGGACAGCAAAGAGGCGATTGTGAAAGCGATTGCAAAGCAGCATCGTTGTATTTGTGTGTTTTGTAACGGCGAGAATCGAGGCAAAATCTACAGCGTTAGCAGAATCTCGCCAGTACAGCACACCCTCTGATCGAAGGTGCACAGTCTCGAAACGCGCAGCTCAGGAAGCCAGCGGGTGCTGGATGGGCGTTGTCGTCCGCACTTCGCGCTTCAAGACTGTCTGCACGCCTTGATTGGTCATTTCAAGTCGAAGTGTTTTGGAACACGTGCCACAGAGCCAGAAGTGCTCCATGCGGCGGATCGACTCGCCGTTGTCGTTTTCTTTCGTTTCAAAAACGAAGATCCGGCCCTCGCGCAGATAGCGGAGTGGTTTGCCGCAGTTCGGATTTGCGCAGTGTTTGACCATTGCATTTCTCCAGGCGGTTTACAGCGTAGCATTGTTCAGTTACGTTGCTTGTTAAGATGCCCGCTTCGCGCACGTGGTTATATGATTTTCTCGAATTGATCTGCAATTCAATTTTTTTTCGTACGTGCCGCCGCTCTGCTTATGGTCGCGCTGTGCGACAATAGGCAGTTCGGCCTGAAAACGGATTTCGCCGATGGCCTGCCAGTTCAATCACGATCGCAATGCCTATTCTACGCTCCGCCTTTATCGCCCTGTCACGTAATGAAGCCTTGCGTCATTTTTCTGAGCGTTCCGCGATGGGACGCCGCATGTCCTCCCGGTTCATTGCCGGCATGGAGATCGAGGACGTCCTCCGTGCAGCAGAATCCATGCAGAATCAGGGGATCGCTTCCACGCTCGACAGTTTGGGAGAGAACGTAAGCACCCCGGAGCAGGCGCGCAACTCCGCTGAAATCTATCACCGGCTGCTGGATGCCATCGACAAGCGCAAACTGAACGCCAATGTGAGCGTGAAGTTGACGCAGATGGGCATGGACCTGGGCCATGACCTTGCTGGTGAGATCGTCTCCGGTCTTGTGGATCACGCGGTCGCGATTAACAGCTTTGTTCGTATCGACATGGAAGGCAGCGAGTACACGCAGGCGACCATTGATCTGGTGCGGGCGCTCCACGCCAAACCGGCAAACCGGGGTCATGTGGGGATTGTGATTCAGGCGTATCTGTATCGGAGCGCAGATGATATTGCCGCGCTGATTGCGGGCGGCATCCGGATACGGCTGTGCAAGGGCGCTTACAAGGAACCGGCGAGTGTGGCGTTTCCCGAGAAGACCGATGTGGACGCCAACTTCGTGCGGCTGACCCGGACGCTGCTGGTCAGCGGCATCTACCACGGCATTGCCACGCACGACGAGGCCATGATTGCCGCGGCCAAGCGCTTTGTGAAAGAGAAAGCGATTGAAAAGAGCAGCTTCGAGTTCCAGATGCTCTATGGCATACGGCGCGATCTGCAGCGCACACTTGTAGCCGAGGGCTATAACGTGCGCGTCTATGTGCCCTTCGGCGCAGAGTGGTACCCGTACTTTATGCGGCGGCTGGCGGAGCGACCGGCTAATGTGCTGTTTATCGCCAAAAACATGCTGAAGAAGTAGTCAGCCGATAACGGAGTCGAAGAACCGGCGCAGGAGGCGGCCGACCATCTGGGGCTGCTCCCAGGGAGCGAAGTGTCCGGCGTCGCGGAGTTCCGTATATTCAGCTCCGTAGCCGCCGTTGCGAATGGTCTCGGCGAGCAGCTTCATGTCGGCCGGGGTGGAAGCCGGATCTTCTCCTCCGGCAAGCACAAAGGCAGGCACGCGAAT
>JASHUR010000185.1 GCA_030039895.1 Acidobacteriaceae bacterium
GAGCTCTTCGACACGCCCACCGACTCCGCAAGCTCCTGGTAGCTGATCTGGACCGCCTTCCCGCTCCGCTGCTCTTCTGCCGCCAGCCACAGGTACACCAGAAAGCACACCGGCCTTCGGTCATGGCCCACCAGATCGCGCATCAGCACGTCCACAACGTACTCGTCCAGCTTCAACATAACTATACCAATAAATAATATAGTAACACCTGCCAGATTGCGCCCCGCCGGAACCTGGAATATGGTCTGAGATGTTTCTGGCGGAGGAGAAAAATGATTCGTGGCGTAAAAATCGTCAGCATCCCGGTCCGCAGTCAGGATGCGGCCCTCAATTTCTACACAACAAAACTGGGCTTCAAGGTCGCAACCGACCAGCCTTTTGGAAACGGCCAGCGCTGGATCGAGCTTCGCATTCCCGGCTCCGACACCAACCTTGCCCTCTTCACGCCGCCCGGACACGAGAACCGCATCGGCGGCTTCCAGCCCACGACCTTCTGGTGCGACGATGTATTCGCCACCGCCGCCGAGCTCAAAGCCAAAGGAGTCGAACTGGCCGGCGAGCCGAAAAAAGAAACTTGGGGAACCATGGCCAAATTCAGAGATCCCGATGGAAACGAATTCGTATTTTCCACTCGTTAGGAGCCTAATATGCCAACCACACCCAGCGCCTTATCCAAAAAGCTCGGAATCAAAAAAGACATGCGTGCGCTGATCGTAAACGCCCCGCACGGATACCTCGATCTGCTTGCCCCGCTCCCCGACGGCGTCGCAATCGCCCATTCCGCCAAAGGCTCTTACAACTTCGTCCAGATCTTTCTCACACGTCAGTCAGAAATCCAGAAGGCAGTTTCTTCCTACCTGAAGCACGCAGAAGACGGCGCCGTTGTCTGGATCGCCTACCCCAAGCAGACCTCCAAAGCAGACACCGATCTCAACCGGGACATCCTGCGCGAAGCCGCTGAAGCGCTCGGTTGGCGCACCGTCTCCATTGTGTCCATTGACTCCGTCTGGTCCGCGCTTCGCTTCCGTCCCGTCTCCGCGTTCGCCTGACCTCAGCCAGCCTTGCGCGGAGATCCGTTGCCACGCGATTCGCCAAGCTGATTCAGCGCCTGCACCGACCGCAATCTCTTCTCCAGATGTCGCTCGAGCCCCTGCAGTGCAAATCTGCGTAAATCCGCCGCGCGATTCTGCGGCCACTCCTCCGCAGCCAGCGCCGCAATCGGCTCCCGAAACATCCGTGCTGCCGTCCGCAGCGACTCTGCCGACAGCGCCCTGGCCGCCGGATGCCGGTGCTCCGCACACACCAGCCCATCCCTCTGGCTCTCAAAATACGCTGGCTCCCCGGCAAATCGCCGCCCGCATATGGTGCAGCCGATAATCTCTGGCATCCACCCCATCAGCCGCACCATCCACACGCCAAAGTACGTCACCGGTAGCCAGATGCGCCCGGCCCTCGTCTGCTCCAGCACCGCCACAGTCAGCCGAAACACCGCGTCCTGCGGATCGCGGTCCTGCAACGTCTCTTCCAGTACTTCCGCAAAGAACTCCAGCGCCGCTGCCCGCCCGTAATCCACCGGCTCACTCAACGGTGAAGCCACAATCTCGCACGCATCCAGCCGAACCAGTTCCTGCCGCGGCTTCTCTGCATAACTCGCCAGCACATACGTCATCGGCTCCAGCGCTCCGCCAAACCTCTTGCGCGACTTCGCCGCGGACTTGGCAATGCCCTTCAGCTTGCCCTGGTCCCGCGTAAAGAACGAAACAATCTGGTCGGCCTCATGCACCGGCCAGGTTCGAAGTATCAGCGCCTCTATCACAAGCTAAGCCTACATCTTCTTCTCGATACTGGCCCTTACGACGCTGCGGAAGTTCCCATAAACAATACAAATATCGCGCATTATTTATTTTTCTGCCTCTGTTTCCTTTACAGCCCGGCGCTATTACTCTGGATGCATAGCCAGATCACCCCCTCGATCTTCTTACTTAAAGCGGCGGTCACCTGCTTAGCCGCACAATCGTGGAGATGGCTGCGCGCCAACATTAACCTGAGGAGATCCATGTCAACTGAACTTCGTAATTTTCTGTCGTTGTCGTATGAGGAGCTCGAAGAGCTGAACCTCAAAGCAAAAGATCAGCGCCGCAAGCGCGTCGATCCTGGCAAGATCCAGGAAGAGCGCCTCAAATTTCTGACCGATCAGAAGGGCATCAAGGCCGTCACCGTCTTCTTCAGCGATCTTGAAGGCCGCCTCCACATGCTCGACTATGACAAGAAGTTCCTCGTCAAGAGCTACGACAACCTCACATTCGACGGCTCCTCCATCCGCGGTTTCACTGCCCAGCGCGAAAGCGATCTTCGCCTCGGCATCGACTGGGGCGCCTTCTACCACGCGCCTGCTGACTACTTCGGTCCCGGCAAAGTCCTCGTCTTCGGCGAAGTCATTGACAAGAACGGAACCGGCTACTCAGCCGACATGCGCGGCGTCCTCAAGGCCTACGCGCAGGGCCTCCACGACAAGCACGGTTACACGCTGAACGCCGCCAACGAAATCGAAGGCTTCCTCTTCGCCGGACTCGACGCCGAAAAGAACTTCCCCTTCACCGGCAAGTTCGACTACGTCAACACCGGCGGCTACTACCATTCACTGCCCGGCGACCCGCTCCGCACTTTTATTGACACCACTGCGGAAGTCCAGCGCGCCATGGGCTTTGAAAACGAGAAGGACCACCCCGAAGTTGCACCGTCTCAGTTTGAGATCAACTACGGCTACGGCGAGGTCGTCGCTGCTGCCGATCAGATTCAGCTCTACAAGCTCATCTGCCGCCAGGTGGCCACAAAGATGGGCATGACTGCAAGCTTCCTGCCCAAGCCTGTCGTCGGCGTCAACGGCAGCGGCATGCACACCAACATCTCCATCAGCAAAGGTGGCAAAAACATCTTCTGGGACCCCAAGGGCGAGGAAAAGCTCTCCAGCTTCGCTTGGGAGTTCGTCGATCGCGTCCTGACTCACGGCAACGACATCTGCCTGCTGCTCAACTCCAGCGTCAACGCCTATCGCCGCCTCGATCCGCACTTCGAAGCGCCTAACCAGCTCAATGCCTCAGCCGTCAATCGTGGCGCCATGGTGCGCGTGCCCATCGGCAACGAGAAGTCGTCGCGCATTGAGGTGCGCTCTGTGGCTCCGGACGCGAACCCCTACCTCGTCATGTACTCGATCTTCCGCTCGGGCATTGAAGGCC
>JASHUR010000186.1 GCA_030039895.1 Acidobacteriaceae bacterium
CTCGAGCAGATCGCTACTCTTCGTCCGCACATTGATCTGTTCTTTGACAAAGTGATGGTGATGGTTGAAGACCAGGCAGTTAGGCAGAATCGCCTAGCGTTGATTGCAATGGTGCTGGGAAGCTTCTCATCGATTGCGGATTTTTCGGAGATTGTGACCTAGACGGGCTGCGATGGAATTTCGCGAACAGGTTCCGCTGGCACCGTATACGACCTTCAGGATTGGAGGGCCGGCGCGGTGGTTTGCGGAGGCGGCGAGCGAAGCTGAGATTCTGGAAGCGGTGGAGTTTGCGCGGGAGCGCGGCCTGCCGCTTTTTGCTTTGGGGGGCGGGAGTAATGTGCTGGCGGCTGATGCGGGGTATCCGGGACTGGTGATGCGGGTAGCTCTGAAGGGCATTGTGCAGCAGGGCGATGCATTTGAAGTTGGCGCGGGCGAGGACTGGGACGGATTTGTAGCATATGCGGTCGAGCGCGGGTACGCGGGAATTGAGTGCCTGGCTGGGATTCCGGGGACAGTGGGGGGAACGCCGATCCAGAATGTGGGCGCGTATGGGCAGGAGGTTGCGGAAACGGTTGCGCAGGTGCGGGCCCTGCATGTTCCGACGCTGGAGTTTGTGGAGTTCGCCAACGCGGAGTGCGGCTTTGCGTACCGGCGGAGTATTTTCAACTCGACGGAACGCGGCAAGTACATTGTGACGCGGGTGCGGTATGTCTTGAGAAAAGACGGCACACCACGAGTTGCGTACGCGGACTTAAAGAAATACTTTCAGGACTCGGCGGAGCCGTCGCTCGAGGAAGTGAGTGCGGCGGTGCGGGAGATTCGGCGCGGGAAGGGCATGTACATCGTTGAGGGCGATCCGGATGCGCGGAGCGCGGGGAGCTTCTTCAAAAATCCGGTGATCTCGGCGAAGCATTTTGCGAAGATCGCGACGCAGGAGGGCAGTGAGGTTCCGCATTATCCAGCAGGCGATGGCGCGGTGAAGCTTCCGGCGGCCTGGCTGCTGGAGCGGGCTGGATTCCATAAGGGATATGCGATGGGTGCGGCCGGAATTTCAAGCCGGCACACGCTGGCGCTAATCAATCGCGGCGGCGCGAGGGCGGCGGATATTTTTGCTTTGCGGGACAAGATTCTTGCGACGGTGGAAGAACGGTTTGGAGTACGGCTGGAGCCCGAGCCTGTGCTGATTGGCTGAAGCGCATCTGTTTCGAGCTGGGAACTATTGGACGGAGAGTTCTACGAGTTGCGGCGTGATGCCGCCTGCGTCGATTTCCAGAACTCCAAGAGAAATGGGAAGAGAAAATCTTCGTGGGCCGGCGCTGCCGGGATTGAAGTAGAGCACGCCTTTACGGCGCTCGATACCGGGCTTGTGTGAATGCCCGCTGATGACGGCGGCGATTCCGGCGGCGGATGGGTCGAGGTCGAGCGCGGCAAGATCGTGGAGCATATAGAGGCTGTGCCCGGCGAGTTCGATGAATTCGGCGGGTGGAAGCTGGGCGCAGGGGCCGGTGCGGTCGATGTTTCCGCGGATGGCGGTGACGGGCGCGAGGGTGCGGAGCGAGTCGAGAATTTGAATGTTGCCAACATCGCCGGCGTGGAGGATGTGATCGACGCCGCGCAGGGCAGTGACGGCTTCCGGACGCAGAAGGCCATGCGTGTCTGAGATGACACCGATGCGCATGATACCTGCCCGGACGACGCCGGCGCGCATGGTCAGAGTCCCACGCCGATGCGGGTGCGCGGGTCGAGGTAATCGCGCAGGGCGTCTCCGATGAAGTTGAAGGAGAGGACGCAGAGCATAACGGCGATGGCAGGAAAGACGACCAAGTGAGGCGCATCGAAGAGATGCGAGCGCGCGTCGTTGAGCATTTCTCCCCAGCTTGAAGTAGGCGGAGGGACGCCGAGGCCGAGAAAGCTGAGGGTTGCTTCAGCAAGGACGGCTCCGGCCATGCCGATGGCGGACTGCACGATGAGCGGCTGGATGATGTTGGGCAGGATGTGGCGGAAGAAGATGCGGAGGTCGCTGGCGCCGAGGGCGCGGGCGGCCTCGACGAATTCACGCTCGCGAATGGCGAGGACCTGGCCGCGGACGAGGCGGGCGTAGCCGACCCATCCGCCGATGGAGAGCGCCAGGATGAGGTTGATGAGGCCGGGGCCGAGGAAGGCGACAAAGGCGATGGCGAGCAGGATTCCGGGGAGGGCCATGAAGGCGTTCATGGCGAAGATGTTGAGCACGGTGTCGATGGCGCCGCCGTAGTATCCGGCGATGCCGCCGAGGATGATGCCCACAGAGAGCGAGAGGCCGACGACGGAGACGGCAACAGTGAGCGAGAGGCGCGCGCCGTAGATGACGCGAGAGAGGATGTCGCGGCCGAGCTCATCGGTTCCGAACCAGTGCGCGGCGCTGGGCGGCGCGAGGCGGTGCATGAGGTCGATGGAGGCGGGATTAGCCGGTGCGATCCAGGGTGCAAAGAAGGCCATGACAGCGAAGAGTATGAGCAGGACGAGTCCCGCAGCGGCGAGGGGCTGCGCAACAATGTGATGTCTGAAGGAGGAGCGCATGCTTACCTGCTACTTTAGAGCAAAACCAGAGTTACTGTAAGCTTTCGAGCTGTCTTCAAGGCCGCTGCTCCCTGACGGTCGGGTCGACTTGAAGGCCGTGGCTCCGAAACGCACCAACTCTGGTTTTGCTGTAATTGCTGGCCAGAGGAAAATCCCGCAAAATGATCTACGAAATTCAATATGCTGGAGAGACGGTCTTCGCATTTGAACCGAAACCTGACAGGGACGAAAACGTTTGCGCCTCCTTTTTCTTGGACTCAATTACTCGCCGGAGCTGACCGGGATTGGCAAATACTCGGGAGAGATGATGGAGTGGCTTGCGGCCCGCGGCCATGAGGTGCGCGTGGTGACGACTCCGCCTTACTATCCTGCCTGGCGGGTGAGCGAAGGGTATTCCTGGTGGAGATATAGCAGAGAGCGTTCGCAGGCGGGAGCAGAGATCTATCGCTGTCCGCTTTGGGTTCCAGAGAAGCCCAGTGGGTTGACCCGGGTTTTGCATCTTTCATCCTTCGCAGCGAGCAGCCTTCCGGTGATGCTGGGGCTCGCGTCATGGCGTCCTGATGTGGTGCTGACAGTGGAGCCTGCGTTTACGTGCGCTCCGGTCGCGCTGTTGGCTGGGGTGTTGGCCGGCGCTCCGGTGTGGCTGCATGTTCAGGACTTTGAGGTGGATGCGGCGTTTGATCTTGGGCTGCTTCCAGCGGGTGGGATGATTCAGCAGTTTGCCCTGTGGTGCGAACGGCTGGCGATGCAGTGTTTCTCGCGTGTTTCGACGATCTCTCCCCGCATGGTGGAACGGCTTCTGCAAAAGGGGATTGATACTTCAAGGGCGGTTCACTTTCCGAACTGGGTGGATGTGGAGGCGATTTACCCCATGAGTGAGCCGAGCCCGCTGCGCAAAGAGTTAGGCATCAGGCGCGATGAAGTTGTGCTGCTGTATTCGGGCAACATGGGCGCAAAGCAAGGGCTGGAGGCACTGCCGGAGCTTGCGAAGCGGATGCGCGAGCAAAAGCATTTGCGCTTTGTATTCTGCGGAGACGGCGCCTATCGCCCACAACTTGAGCAGGCTGTTGCGGCATTTGAGAATGTTTCGTTTTTGCCGCTGCAGCCGGTAGAGAGGCTGAACGAATTGCTGAATGCTGCGGACATCCACCTGCTGCCGCAACGGGCTGGGGCTGCCGACCTGGTGATGCCTTCGAAACTGACGGGGATGCTGGCCAGTGGGCGTCCGGTAATTGCGACAGCAGCGGAGGGGACGCAGATTGCGCGCGCCATTGAGGGGTGTGGAATCGTAGTAGCTCCGGGAAATGCGGAAGCGTTTGCGCAGGCCGCGGAGATGTTGGGAGGGAACGGCGAGTTACGGCGGAGGATGGGATATGCGGCGAGAGTGTACGCGGAACGGGAGCTGGCCCGCGATGCGATATTGCAGCGGTTCGAGGCAATGATAGAGAGCATTGCCAGCTGAGCAGCGGAAAAGGTCGAGCCTGGGGCTGCACTCAGGGCATCCGCTAGAATAAGAGGTACTTTCGGTCACGTTAGAGGGAGTATGCCTGCTTTGAAGAAAGCCCTTATTACAGGAATTACCGGACAGGATGGATCGTACCTTGCGGAGTTTCTTTTAAAGCATGGATATGAGGTGCACGGGCTCAAGCGCCCGTCGTCGCTGTTTAATACGAAGCGCATTGATCATCTCTACGAAGACCCGCATGTCGAGCGAAGGCATCTGATTCTGCATTACGGCGATATGCTGGACTCCGGGTCGATGCTGCATATAGTGCAGAAGGTTAAGCCGGATGAAATCTACAACCTGGCGGCGCAGAGCCACGTGAAGATTTCGTTTGAGGAGCCGGAGTATACGGCAAACGTGGATGGGCTAGGAGCGCTGAGACTGCTGGAGGCGATTCGGGTATGCGGGCTGGAGAAGCATACACGCTTTTATCAAGCCTCGACTTCAGAGTTGTATGGCCTGGTGCAGGAAGTTCCGCAAAGGGAGACGACGCCATTCTATCCGCGGTCGCCGTATGCGGTGGCAAAGCTGTATGCGTACTGGATTACGGTGAATTATCGCGAGGCGTACGGAATTTACGC